>CALHBZ010000093.1 GCA_937930605.1 Streptococcus oralis | reverse complement strand
AATGTCGTTGACCTTGCTGTCGGTGTAATCATTGCCTCTGCTTTTGGTGCTATCGTAACTTCATTTGTTAATGATATCATCACACCACTTCTTTTGAACCCAGCTTTGGAAGCTGCGAATGCTAACAACATCGCTGAGCTTGCATGGAATGGTGTTACATATGGTAAATTCTTGAGTGCGATTATCAACTTCCTCGTTGTTGGTACAGTTCTCTTCTTCGTTATCAAAGGTATTGAAAAAGCGCAAAACCTTCGTAAGAAAGAGGAAGTGGTTGAGGAAGCGCCTGCTGCTCCAACTGAACTCGAAGTTCTTCAAGAAATCAAAGCTCTTCTTGAGAAAAAATAAGACAGATAAAGGATTTAGCTTAAAGCTAAATCCTTTTTTCTTTACTCTTTTGGTAACTTACCAGCCTTTTCGAGCATTTTTTTAATCAAGTAAGGCATCTTCACATTTTCACGGCCTTTTTTCTCAATCAGTTTTTTCACAAATTCTGGCATCTGAAGGTCGTCTGTCTCCTCCATGATGTCCTTTGTGGTTGCTGAAGGCGCTAATTCGTCAAAGGTTTCTTCTTCTGGGAGAAATTCCTTAAATTCTTTATGTTCATTGGCTCTTACAGTATCAACTAAGGCGTCAATTAAACGGCTATCCGTATTGGGCATAGGTGGGCGATGGTAGGTGACATCTAATTCTTGACACAACTCATAACATTCTACATCATTATCGAACAAGACTTCGATGTGCTCACTAATAAAACTAATCGGGACAAAAATATAATGCTCTGGATGTTGCTTTTGTTCTCGTAAATATTCTAAAACATCTGGCTTGATCCAAGGGATTCCAATATCGCTTTCGCTCTGCCAAGTATTGGTATACTGATCGCCCGTCAATCCGAGTTGTTCAGCGATTAGCTTGCTATTATCAAAAATCTGATCGATATAAGGATCTCCAAAGTCCAAGGCAAAAATTGGAACACTATGGGCTGAGAAGATTACCTTAAAGGACTCTTCTCCCACATCGTTCCGTAAAATTTTGCTAATCTCATCTGTCCAAAAGTCCAACAAAGCCTGTTGTTGATACCAGTCCTTAATGACTAAAAATCGGATCTGCTGGCTTTCCAGAAACTTCTCATACCCCATGACTGAGTAAAAGGAATAATGAGGTTCTAAAATCAAGCAAATACATTCTTCAACACCATCAGCCTCCATCTGCTTGATCACATCAGGGATAAAGGGGCGAGAAAATTTGTTGGCAAAGTAGATGCCATACTCTTCTCCTAACCGTTCCTTGACTAAATTGACCTCATCACGTGTAATCCTCTGCAGGGGCGTACCACCAATACGAACATAGTTGTCATAGAGAGTCTGAATCTCGTGATCCTTGGGTCTGATTCCACGACGAATATTGGTAAAAAAATCCGCCACACTCTCAAAGGTAATCTCTTCTGGCGAACCGAATGTCATCATTAAAATTGCTTTTTTCATTGATATGTCCTTGTGATGTTTTTTTCAATTACCATTCTACCATGAAATATATAATAAATAAACGCTTTCATTCATTTTATTTTTATTTACTTCTCTTTGTCTTTCTCTCCATTCTATGATACAATGAAAAAAATGATATTAAAGGAGTTTTTATGACTTATCCGAACCTTTTAGATCGTTTTTTGACCTACGTTAAGGTCAATACGCGTTCTGATGAACACTCTACTACTACTCCAAGTACGCAAAGCCAGGTAGATTTTGCGACCAATGTTCTTATTCCCGAAATGAAACGTGTCGGTCTGCAAAATGTCTACTACCTTCCAAATGGTTTTGCGATTGGTACCTTACCAGCTAACGATCCAAGCTTGACACGCAAGATTGGCTTCATCTCCCACATGGATACAGCTGATTTTAATTCTGAAGGAGTTAATCCGCAAGTCATCGAAAATTACGATGGTGGAGCTATCGACTTGGGTGATTCTGGATTTAAACTCGATCCTGCTGATTTCAAGAGCCTTGAAAAATATCATGGCCAAACGCTTATCACAACTGATGGCACGACCTTGCTAGGTGCTGATGACAAGTCTGGGATTGCTGAAATTATGACTGCTATCGAACACCTGACTGCTCATCCCGAAATCAAGCATTGTGAAATTCGAGTTGGTTTTGGTCCAGATGAAGAAATTGGCGTTGGTGCTAACAAATTCGATGCTAAAGATTTTGATGTTGATTTCGCCTACACTGTTGACGGAGGACCACTAGGGGAACTCCAGTACGAGACTTTCTCAGCAGCTGGCGCTGAGCTCCATTTCCAAGGGCGTAATGTCCACCCTGGTACTGCCAAAGGACAGATGGTCAATGCCCTTCAGCTGGCGATTGATTTTCATAATCAACTTCCTGAGAACGACCGACCAGAGCTGACAGATGGTTACCAAGGTTTCTATCATCTTATGGATGTGTCAGGTAGTGTCGAGGAGGCGCGTGCAAGCTATATCATTCGAGACTTTGAAAAAGATGCCTTTGAAGCTCGTAAGGAAACCATGCGGGACATTGCTGATAAGATGAATCAAAAGCTTGGGAATAATAGAGTAACCTTGAGTCTGACAGACCAGTACTACAATATGAAAGAAGTCATCGAGAAAGACATGACACCCGTTACCATTGCCAAAGCCGTTATGGAAGATCTTGGAATCACACCAATCATTGAACCGATTCGCGGAGGGACTGATGGGTCTAAGATTTCCTTTATGGGTATTCCAACTCCGAATATCTTTGCTGGTGGTGAAAACATGCACGGCCGTTTTGAATACGTTAGTCTTCAGACCATGGAGCGCGCAGTAGATACCATCATTGGTATTGTATCCTATAAAGACTAAAAAAGACGAGGTAGCT
>CALHBZ010000092.1 GCA_937930605.1 Streptococcus oralis | reverse complement strand
TACCAAGCAAGAAAGTTTGGATCAACCCTGACTGTGGTTTGAAAACACGTGGTATTCCAGAAACAAAAGAAAGCTTGATCCGCCTTGTAGAAGCTGCAAAAGCCGCTCGTGAGAAATTGTAAGATTAGATTTCTCTCTATACAATGGTTGTTCAAAAAGAAATCAACTAGAAAAGGTTATTACATATGTCACGCCAAACACCGTCACTCTCATTTGAAGTGTTCCCTCCAAACCCAGCTGTGGGTAATGATAAGATTATTTCTGCTCTTCAAGATATGCAGGAGCTAGCACCGCACTTTATCAGTGTAACTGCCAGCAATAATAAATTTAATATCAAGGAAACGACGGTTCGTTTGGCTGACTTTATCCAGAATGACTTGGCGATTCCGACCATTGCCCACTTGCCCGCTATCTATCTGAACAAGGAAAAGGTTGCTGAAACTATTGCGGACTTGGACAAGGTTGGGGTACAGAAAATCTTAGCCTTGCGTGGAGATATCATCCCTGATGTGGAGCCACAAAAGGATTTTCGCTACGCAACGGACTTGATCGAGTTCATCAAGGAACAAGCTCCTCATTTTGAGATTGTCGGAGCTTGCTACCCAGAGGGACACCCTGACTCGCCAAACCAGATTTCGGATATCCAAAATCTCAAGAAGAAAGTAGACGCAGGCTGTTCGAGTCTCGTAACGCAACTTTTCTTTGACAATGAGCGTTTCTATGACTTCCAAGACAAGTGTACCTTGGCAGGGATTGATGTTCCTATTCATGCGGGTATCATGCCGATTCTTAACCGTAATCAAGCGCTTCGTCTCTTGAAAACGTGTGAGAATATCCATATTCCGCGAAAATTCAAGGCCATTTTAGACAAGTATGAGCATGATCCTGAGTCGCTCAGAGCAGCAGGACTTGCCTACGCAGTGGATCAAATCGTGGACTTGGTCACTCAGGACGTCGCAGGTGTGCATCTCTACACCATGAACAATGCCGAAACAGCCAAATACATCCATCAAGCAACCCATGCCTTGTTTAATCATCAGTCTTTAGGATAATAAAAAGCAAACCATTCTTCTCAGGTGAGGGGAATGGTTCCTTTTTAATAGAAAAGCCCGCACTTTTTAAGAAAAATATGATAAAATAGACTCTGTACGTACTTGATACAAAGATGAGGGTATTAAAGTTTTAAGAATTTTTCAAATTTGGTTGGAGCGACACAAGCGAGTCAAATCGATGTTATTTGACGAGAGAGTTAGTAAAGCATTTAGCTAATTGCATGATAGCGATTAGCGTGAAAGGCTTAGATGCTTTAGCATCAATCCTTTCGAATGATTTGTATCTTGTGTAACTGAACACGTCTACAACTCTGTGTAAAAAGATAAATCTAGCTAGGAGCAGTCGCTCCGTTGTTCGATTTTCTATTTTCCTTTGAGTTGCTTAACGGCTTGGTATCTTGATGAATTGAATTTTGGCCTCATTTCTTAGGAAAAAAGATAAGCTTCCTAGCACTCATCGAGTGTGGCGTCACCTTCCTATTTTTCTACAGAAATGTTCGGCAAGCCGAACCGTCCAAAATATCTTGAAAGTTGAACACGGGCTAAATCCCTAGTGAAAAAGATAGATTTCCTGGTGTGCGTGACACACTGCGTCAATCTCCTATTTTCATACGGGATTCTTCACGCCCTTTGTATCCTGATCTTTGTAGGCAAGGCGTATAATTTTATCAATCCAAAGGGGATTAACATGACAAAACAAGTGTTTCAAACGACTTTTGCGGGTCGTGAGTTGATCGTAGAGACTGGTCAGGTTGCTAAGCAAGCAAATGGCTCTGTTGTCGTCCGTTATGGTGAGTCAACTGTCTTGACTGCTGCCGTTATGTCTAAGAAAATGGCAACTGGGGATTTCTTCCCACTTCAAGTCAACTACGAAGAAAAAATGTATGCAGCTGGGAAGTTTCCTGGTGGCTTCATGAAGCGTGAAGGACGTCCTTCAACGGATGCGACCTTGACAGCGCGTTTGATTGACCGTCCAATCCGTCCTATGTTTGCGGAAGGTTTCCGTAATGAAGTGCAAGTGATTAATACGGTCCTTTCTTATGATGAAAATGCCTCTGCACCAATGGCAGCTATGTTTGGTTCATCCTTGGCACTTTCTATCTCAGATATTCCATTTGACGGACCAATCGCTGGGGTGCAGGTGGGCTATGTAGATGGTGAAATCATCATCAACCCTAGTCAAGAACAAGCAGAGCGCTCACTTCTTGAATTGACAGTAGCTGGTACCAAGGACGCTATCAACATGGTTGAGTCTGGTGCCAAAGAATTATCAGAAGAAATCATGTTGGAAGCTCTTCTCAAAGGGCACGAAGCTGTTAAAGAATTGATTGCCTTCCAAGAAGAAATCGTTGCTGTGGTCGGTAAGGAAAAAGCAGAAGTGGAATTGCTTCATGTAGACGCTGACTTGCAGGCTGAAATCATCGCAGCCTACAATAGTGACCTCCAAAAAGCGGTCCAAGTAGAAGAAAAATTGGCTCGTGAAGCTGCAACTCAAGCAGTTAAAGACCAAGTGACTGCTGTTTACGAAGAAAAATATGCAGACCACGAAGAATTTGACCGTATCATGCGTGATGTGGCTGAAATCTTGGAACAAATGGAACACGCTGAAGTGCGCCGTTTGATCACAGAAGACAAGGTTCGTCCTGACGGTCGTAAGGTTGATGAAATCCGTCCTTTGGATGCGGTTGTTGACTTTCTTCCTCGTGTGCACGGTTCAGGTCTCTTTACTCGTGGCCAAACTCAAGCCCTTTCAGTCTTGACCTTGGCTCCCATGGGTGAAACTCAAATCATCGATGGTTTGGATCCAGAGTACAAGAAACGCTTTATGCACCACTATAACTTCCCTCAATACTCTGTAGGGGAAACTGGTCGTTATGGTGCGCCTGGTCGTCGTGAAATTGGTCATGGGGCTCTCGGTGAACGTGCTCTTGCTCAAGTCTTGCCAAGTTTGGAAGAATTCCCATACGCGATCCGCTTGGTAGCAGAAGTCTTAGAATCAAACGGTTCATCTTCTCAAGCCTCTATCTGTGCGGGAACGCTCGCCCTTATGGCTGGTGGTGTGCCAATCAAGGCGCCAGTAGCAGGGATTGCTATGGGACTTATCTCAGATGGAAACAACTACACTGTCTTGACAGATATCCAAGGTTTGGAAGACCACTTTGGAGATATGGACTTTAAGGTTGCAGGTACTCGTGACGGGATTACTGCCCTTCAAATGGATATCAAGATTCAAGGGATTACTGCAGAAATTTTGACAGAGGCCCTTGCCCAAGCCAAGAAAGCACGTTTTGAAATCCTTGATGTGATTGAAGAAACCATTCCAGAAGTTCGTCCAGAATTGGCACCAACTGCTCCGAAAATTGATACTATTAAGATCGATGTGGACAAGATCAAGATTGTTATCGGTAAGGGTGGAGAAACCATCGACAAGATCATCGCTGAAACAGGCGTTAAGATTGATATCGACGAAGAAGGAAATGTGTCTATCTACTCTAGCGACCAAGATGCCATTAATCGTGCCAAAGAAATCATTGCTGGCTTGGTTCGTGAGGCTAAAGTGGATGAAGTTTACCATGCCAAGGTTGTTCGTATCGAGAAATTTGGTGCCTTTGTCAACCTCTTTGACAAGACAGATGCTCTCGTTCACATTTCGGAAATGGCTTGGACGCGTACCAATAATGTCGAAGACTTGGTGGCTATTGGAGACGAAGTGGATGTCAAAGTTATCAAGATTGACGAAAAAGGACGTGTTGATGCTTCTATGAAGGCTCTTCTTCCTCGTCCACCAAAACCAGAACACGATGAAAAAGGCGAAAAGGCTGAACGCCCTCACCGCCCTCGTCATCATAAGGACCACAAACCGAAGAAAGAATTTACACACAAACCAAAAGATTCAGAATAAGAAAGGAGAAATGTATGGGATGGTGGCGCGAAACCATTGATATTGTAAAAGAAAATGATCCAGCGGCCCGCACCACTTTGGAGGTTCTATTGACCTATCCAGGTGTCAAGGCCTTGGCGGCCCACCGTCTCTCGCATTTTCTCTGGAAGCATGGCTTCAAACTCCTGGCTCGTATGCATAGTCAGTTTTGGCGCTTTTGGACGCAGATTGAGATTCATCCAGGTGCTCAGATAGAGTCAGGTGTCTTTATCGACCATGGCTCAGGTCTGGTGATTGGGGAGACAGCGATTGTTGAAAAAGGCGTTATGCTTTACCACGGAGTGACTCTTGGTGGGACAGGTAAGGATGTAGGGAAACGCCATCCAACAGTTCGTAAAGGAGCTCTCATATCAGCTCATGCCCAAGTTATTGGACCAGTGGAAATTGGTGAAAATGCTAAGGTCGGTGCTGCAGCAGTTGTAGTGGCAGACGTACCTAGTGATGTGACTGTCGTCGGAATTCCTGCTAAAATCGTCCGAGTTCATGGACAAAAGGATGAGCCAATGATCCACGAAGTCGAAGAAAAACGAGAGTACTACGTCAATAAACTAGAGCAGGCTAGAGAAGCCAGTCACAGATCGTCTGGTTTGTAGAGGATACCTATATGATTCAAGCAAGAAACAAGTTAAGCCAAGAGGAGTTATCTGAGGCGAAAAAACTAATTAACTGTTGCCAAGCCTATGACGGTACCTATCGTGATCCCTATCTTTCTAACATGCTTAATTTTGACCCAAACATGCCCGCCTTTTTCCTTTATTATGAAAAAGGCGAACTTGTTGGTTTATTAACTGTCTATGCAGATGACCAAGATGTGGAAGTGACGATACTGGTTCATCCAGATCATCGCGGTCAGGGGATTGCGCGTGCATTGTTTACTAGTTTTGAGAAAGAAACGGCTTCTTTCCCTATTCGTTCAGTTACTTTTCAGACAGAACGTATTTTTCTAGAGCGTCATCCTGATTTTGTCAGCAACTGGGGATTGGTAGAGGATGAAGAGACAGAAACCTGGTTAGGTAAGGATAGAAGACCTTATCAGTTAGTAACTGTTTCTAATCTTGAAGTTTTGTTAGCAGATAGTTCGTATCAGGAGCAGATTATCCAGTTAAAATTTCAGGCATTTTCAGAGGAACATGAGTCGAGAGAAGTTGTGGATAGATATGTCGCTGAAGCTCTGAAGGATTCAGAAAGTCGCCTATATATTTTATTAAAAGACGGTCAGGTTATTGGGACTTGCACGGTAGATTTATCGACTAATACGAATTACTTCTACGGTTTAGCAATATCAGAACTTGAACGTGGCAAAGGCTACGGAAGCTATTTAGCAAAATCCCTAGTCAACCAACTGATTGAGCAAAATGATAAGGAATTTCAGATTGCAGTAGAGGATAGCAACGTAGGTGCCAAGCGCTTGTATGAAAAAATCGGCTTTGTCAAACAGACACAGGTAGTTTATTTGAATGAGAAAGAGTAGAAAAATGCTATTAGAAGAATTCGAAAATGTACCTGCTGTTATCGAACCAACTGATCGAAGTATTCGTGGTGGTGGAGAAATCTGTGACACGATTATTTTATCTTTTAATGGAGAAATCGTTGAACGAGTGAAGCAGTTTGTAGATGTTTACGAAGGTGGCTATCTAACCAATCTAAATGGTAGATTTCCATGGTATATCTATGAAAAAGATGGGAGTAAGGTAGCAGTTGCTATGGATACTATTGGAGCCCCAATGGTTGTAGGTTTCTTAGAAGAACTCAAGGCCAGAGGATTTAAGAACTTTATTGTTTTGAGTTCTTGCGGAGTTCTAGATCAGTCTATTCAGGCAGATAAGATTATCCTACCAAGTTCAGCTCTACGTGATGAAGGTACAAGTTACCATTACGCTCCTGCAAGTGATGAAATAGCTTATGATGAAACTTTGCTCTTAACTATGGAAGAAGCTTTGAACAAATCTTGCATCGAGCATATCCGCACTAAGGCTTGGACCACAGATGCCTTTTATCGAGAAACGCCTGATAAGGTCAAGCGTCGCTTGGCTGCTGGAGCCAAAGTGGTGGACATGGAAGCTTCGGCTATCATGGCTTGGAGTCAATTTCGCAAGAGTAAAGTCTATCAGTTCTTCTACA
>CALHBZ010000091.1 GCA_937930605.1 Streptococcus oralis | reverse complement strand
AGCTCATAACCGTTCAAGACGATATCGTAAGCAATGGCACGAACTTTAGCCAAATTACCTTCTAATTCGTGAGCTGTCTCTTCCTGTGGAAGGGTGAATGGATGGTGGGCGCTCATGTAACGACCTTCTTCTTCAGACCATTCAAACATTGGCCAGTCAACCACCCAAAGGAAGTTGAATTTGTCGTTATCAATCAAGCCAAGTTCTTTAGCAATACGTCCACGAAGGGCACCTAGTGTTGCATTGACCACTTCAAGCGTATCTGCTACAAAGAGAACCAAGTCCTTATCTTCAAGATCAAGTGTGCTAGTCAAATCACCTTGGATGCTCGTCAAGAACTTAGCAACTGGTCCGTTTAATTCGCCATCCACAACCTTGACCCAAGCAAGACCCTTAGCTCCATACTGCTTGGCTACTTCGGTCATCTTGTCGATGTCTTTACGTGAATAGTTATCCGCAGCCCCTTTAACGACAATGGCTTTAACTGCAGGCGCTTCTGAGAAGACTTTGAAGTCAACACCTTTGACCACTTCGGTCAAGTCTTGAAGCAACATGTCAAAACGGGTATCTGGCTTGTCAGAACCGTAAAGAGCCATAGCATCATCGTATTTCATACGAGGGAATGGAAGCGTTACTTCGATCCCTTTAGTTTCTTTCATCACGCGCGCAATCAAGCCTTCTGTGATATCTTGGATTTCTTGCTCAGTAAGGAAGGACGTTTCCAAGTCGACCTGGGTAAACTCAGGCTGACGGTCACCGCGCAAGTCTTCGTCACGGAAACATTTGACGATTTGGTAGTAACGATCAAATCCAGCATTCATCAATAGCTGTTTGGTAATCTGTGGACTTTGAGGAAGAGCGTAGAAATGACCTTTATTGACACGAGATGGCACCAAATAGTCACGTGCCCCTTCTGGTGTTGACTTAGAAAGGAATGGCGTCTCCACATCAATAAACTCCAACTCATCCAAGTAGTTACGGATCGAGTGGGTCACCTTAGCACGAAGTTTAAGATTTTCCAACATCTCTGGACGACGAAGGTCAAGGTAACGGTAACGGAGACGCGTATCGTCATTGGCCTCAATGCCATCCTTAATCTCAAAAGGTGTTGTTTTAGCTGTATTGAGCACTGTCAAAGCTGTTACATCAAGTTCAACTGCACCCGTTGGCAACTTATCATTTGCCTGTTCACGTGCTACAACCCGACCCGTCACCTCTATGACAAATTCGCTACGAAGGCTTTCAGCTGTTGCCATGACTTCTGCTGAAACTTTTTCTGGATTGATAACCAACTGCATGATTCCTTCACGGTCACGAAGGTCGATAAAGATCAAACCGCCCAAATCACGACGACGGGCAACCCAGCCTTTCAAGGTAATTTCTTGTCCGATGTGTTCCTCACGAACACGACCAGCATACATACTACGTTTCATGTTTTCTCTCCTCTTTTATTCTGTTACTATTTTACCATAAAAGCGCAGGCTCTTCATGAAAATCAGCAGAAAAGTTTGGTTGTCTGTAAAAATCAAAACGAAGAGCTAAAAAATCATGACAACATCAAAAAATCCGATGAAGACACCATCGGATTTTCTTATTTTGATTCTTGACCTTTTTTACGTTTTTCCGCGATTTCAGCCGCCTTTTTAGGCAGAACAATCTCCGTCGCATAAGCTGAAGCAAAACGCAAGACACCTGCAATAGGTGCAAAAATCACTGCTAGATTGTTGTAAAAGAAATCGCCTTTAAAGGCATAGGCAAGTGCCCCGATGATAAAGAAGAGAACAACTGCCTGTATCACTGCTAATAAAATTACTCGTTTCATGTGACCTCCTGACTCTATTATAGCATGAGTATCATCAAAAAGCCGATTAAATTATTCAAAGCATGTAAAGAAATGCTGTAAAGAAGGCCTTTTCGACTCACATAAGCCAGTCCCAAACTTAATCCCAGACTAGCATAGACTAAAAACTGTTGCAAAGTCCCTGGAAAATGAATCAAGGCAAAAAGGACACTCGATACAAGGAGAAACAGACCTGTCTGTTTACTATTGTCCTGCATAGGAAAGAGATAGCGCGCCAGCATCCCTCTAAAAATGAGTTCTTCCGTCAGAGGAGCAAAGACCACCACCATAAAGAAACCAAATGCAGGCTGAGCCACCGTCAGTTGAGATACGATTTGTTGATTGACCGACGGATCGTTTGGCAAAAAGAACTGGGCTGTAATAGCCACTAGTAAAACCAGAGTAGGCAACCAGATATAACGATTAAAAGCAGTTGTCTGGATGCTAACCTTTTCTGTCTGATACCACTTGTAAACTCCATAAACATAGGCTCCTGACAGGGCGATATAAAGTGGCAAGACTCCATAGATTGAAGCCCCTAGTCCAAGAGCTGACAGTGCCATACTCTGAACCAGACCATAACCAAAGAAAAAGGATAGAACAGTTAGAAGAAACCAGCCAAGATTTTTAAGTATTTTCATAAAGATCTCCTATTTGAAATAACGTTTCACCATAGGTAACTGCATCACATTGATATAAACATGGATAGCTCCGACAAGAAAGAAGGCTAGTAGCTGAATCTCTCCTGTCAATAAAGAAAAGAGATCAATCAGAAAGTAGAGACCTGGCAAGACATAGTTATTTAATTGGAATAAAATCCGAAAACTCTGTTCCAAATTAGCCTTTCGCTCCCCTT
The DNA here is from genome assembly GCA_937930605.1 of Streptococcus oralis. GTDB lineage: Bacteria > Bacillota > Bacilli > Lactobacillales > Streptococcaceae > Streptococcus > Streptococcus oralis_CO. Next base: position 3,418 of record CALHBZ010000091.1, on the reverse strand, counting down.
CATCGTAAGAATTGAAATAGTCTAAGGCGTCCTTTGGTGTAGAGAAAAATGCCAAATCAAACTGACGAACAATCGCAATGGTCTTATAAAGATATTTTTGAACATTGAAAACCAACACTAATAGCAAAAAAGAAAGAGATAAGGTTAGAAAGCTTCCATTTAGTATAATCACTTCACTTCCTGCAATGAAGAGAGCCAATAAAATTGCTACGTTTGCAATATTAAAAGCAATGGTTCCAAACTCGAGATTCCGATACATTTGCACATAATAGGTTTTATTCAGATCATCATCCATTTCCTCTTGATACAAGGAGTGAAATTTTCTGCTTTTCTTTAAGAAATTGAAAGTCAAAAGAATGCTAATGAAACCTATCAGTAAACAAATAGCTGATATCCATGGTACCAAGACTTTTACATCTAAAATAATTTCATGGGATTCGGCACGTGCCTTAAACATCCCTACAAACACGCCCAAGAAAGCTCCCAAGACAACAGACATTAAAAATAACAATCCACGTTTCTTTTTCATATTCATTCCCCTTATTCACTTGCTAGATTTTTTGATTTCTTTTCAATCCATTCAATTACTGGTATGAGGGCAAAATAGGCCCAAATAAATTGGTCGCTGTAATAGAGATCAAACCATCCTAGATTTGTTCCAATTAGTAGACACACACTGACTAATAGAGTTATGGCAACTACATAATAGATTACTTTATACTTGTTCATTCCTCATCCTCCTCTATACGAAATACCGACTCGACTGGTTCATTGAATATCTGTGAAATCTTCAGAGCTATTACTACTGACGGGGTGTACTCATCCCGTTCTAGCAAACTGATGGTTTGTCTGGACACGCCAGCTAGCTTGGCCAGTTCAGTTTGATTCAAACCATCGCGAGCCCGAAGCTCTTTTAGACGGTTTTTTAGTTGCATGTTACACACCTACTCTCCGTCAAATTCAATGGTTTGGATATCCTCAATACGTTGCAACTTGAATTTTTCTTTCCCCTTTTTATCAACGCTACGTAGTTTGACCCATTCCTCGTCAACATCCACAACTTCCCAGTTATCTGGTCCAATATACACTCCCGTTATAATTGGTTTCTTTCCAATCATTTCTTGCAATAATCTTGACATATCTATATCTCCTTTCTCTTTTCTTTCGATTACCTTTAACCTCCTCTCTAACCGCTTGATTTTTTTAGATTGACTACTATAAATCAAGACGAGAAAAGGTAAAAAAATCCATACCCACATGTGGTTCCCTCCTATTTCTTTATTTCTTAACTTGCTTACATTGTAACACATCTTTTTCTTTTTGACAATTATATTTGTCATAAAGCTTATGATTTTTGTCATTTTGCAAAAGAAAAAGATCAGGAGTAGGTTCCTGACCGGTTTATCTGTTATTAAAACCCTAGTTTTTCAAAGATTTCTGAGAAGTTTTGGCTGATTGTATCAAGCGTAACTTCCACCTCTTCTCGAGTTTGGTTGTTCTTGACTGTCACTTGTCCGCTTTCGACTTCGCTCTCTCCTAGGGTGATAAGGGTCTTAGCCGCAAAGACATCAGCTGACTTGAATTGAGCTTTGAGTTTACGGTTGAGGTAATCACGCTCTGCTTTGAAACCTTGTTGGCGAAGGGCTTGCACCAACTCCAAGGCCTTGATATTTGCTCCTTCACCCAAGACTGCAATATAAACATCTAGAGCGTTTTCGATAGGGAGGGCCACCCCTTGCTTTTCAAGAATGAGCAGCAGGCGTTCTACACCAAGTCCAAAACCAAAGCCAGCAGTTTCTGGGCCTCCAAAGTAAGCAACCAAGCCATCGTAGCGACCACCCGCACAGACCGTCAAGTCATTACCCTCAATCTCTGTGATGAACTCGAAAATCGTGTGGTTGTAATAGTCCAGACCGCGCACCATATTGGTATCGATGATATAGTCTATACCCAGATTTTCCAACATCTGACGCACAGCATCAAAATGAGCTTGGCTTTCTGCATCAAGGAAGTCCAAGATAGACGGCGCATTCTCTACTGCCACCTTGTCTTCTTTCTCCTTAGAGTCCAAGACACGGAGAGGATTTTCCTCCAAACGACGTTGGCTATCCTTAGACAAGGTCTCCTTGAGTGGTGTCAAATAGTCGATCAAGGCTTGACGGTAAGCCGCACGGCTCTCAGGATTTCCAAGTGTGTTAAGGTGCAATTTGACACCTTGAATGCCGATTTCTTTCAAGAAATGAGCTGCCATAGCGATGGTCTCCACATCGGTAGCTGGATTGTTAGAACCAAAGCACTCAACACCAATCTGGTGGAACTGGCGTAAACGACCTGCTTGTGGACGCTCATAACGGAACATAGGGCCCATGTAGTAGAACTTACTTGGCTTTTGCACTTCTGGGGCGAAGAGTTTATTTTCCACATAAGAGCGGACAACGGGCGCAGTTCCTTCTGGACGGAGGGTAATATGGCGTTCACCCTTGTCATAAAAATCATACATTTCCTTGGTTACGATATCCGTTGTATCTCCGACAGAGCGACTGATAACCTCGTAATGCTCAAAAATAGGCGTACGCACTTCCGCATAGTTATAGCGCTTGAAAATTTCACGGGCAAATCCTTCAACGTACTGCCACTTGGCAGACTCAGCAGGTAAAATATCCTGCGTTCCTTTTGGTTTTTGTAATTTCATAGGGAATCCTCTTTAAACTTAATAGTCTTATTTTACCATAAATAGAGGGATTAAAACAGTAAGAGTAGAAAATCTCAAGAGAGCCTTTTTCAGAAAATTCATCAAAAACTTGCCAAATTGTCAGAATTATGAGAAAATAGAGGATATTTATCACGTGGAGGGACTGTTATGAGAGACGATATCAAAATCAATGACCGTGCTTTGGCCTTGCAAGACCAAATTATCGAAAAACTAGAGAAGGTTTTTGATACAGATGTGGAATTGGATGTGTATAATCTGGGCTTGATTTATGAAATCAATCTGGATGAAACAGGTCTCTGCAAGATTGTCATGACCTTCACTGATACTGCCTGCGATTGTGCAGAAAGTTTGCCTATCGAAATCGTCGCAGGTCTAAAACAAATCGAGGGTATCGAAGATGTCAAGGTTGAAGTCACTTGGTCGCCTGCCTGGAAGATCACACGAATCAGTCGCTACGGCCGTATTGCCCTTGGACTGCCACCTCGTTAATACTCTTCAAAAATCAAATTCAAACCACGTCAGCGTCGGCTTGTCGTACTCAAGTACTGCCTGCGCCTAGCTTTCTAGTTTGCTCTTTGATTTTTATTGAGTATAAGCAGGCAAATCACTTTTGAAGATGAAAAGAAGCAAGCCGAAAATGGCTTGCTTTTTGAGTTTATTTTTTACCTGACTTGTCCATATTCCAGAAGTCTGTCACGGCTCCGC
>CALHBZ010000090.1 GCA_937930605.1 Streptococcus oralis | reverse complement strand
CATTTTTGGTAACGACCAGCCTCAACCTCGGCTGGATTGTATTTAGGTGAAAGTTGTTTCATTTTAGTTCTCCTTTTTTTGCTTTTACATATAATTGTATAGTACTGTTAAACTTGTCTAAACCTATTTTTTTACCTGTGTTTAATAAAAATTTGGCTACCCGTCCTTCTTCTTTTTTCTGATTCAATAGATAATAATAGCCAAAGAGTATACCGAATAATATTATCATTGATACTACAAGAAATAACATTGAATATACTCTTGTTGCCCCGTTGCTTAAATACTCTTCAAAAGAAATTGGTTTTTGTATTTCAAATAATGATGATATTACAAGAGAAGCATATACTAAAAAAGTAACAATATAGGCAGTGAATTTATTAACTGACCACTTATATTTTAACTCTTTTGGAACATTTTCTAATTTTTTCCCACCTCTTAAATACATGAGAAAGTCCTCTGAATTAATAAAATTCCACAATGTTATGAAACCAGTGACCAGAGCCCACCATTTTATATCAAATGCTCCTAGCAACAATAAGATTGGCAGAAGAACTATCATAAGAACTAGAAGAGTTCGCAATTTTATCCCAATCATTATTGCTAAGAGTGAAAAAATTAATGAGTAAGCCAACAGAAGAGAGCAAATCTCCTTAAACTGATCATCTAAACTTATATTAAAAGAAGAAAGTAATATTTGTATCCAAACGAATATTACAACCCATAAAAATCTAGAGACAATACTCCTTATAGCTAATGCAGGTTTATTTTCATCATTTTTTCTATCCAACTTATAATAATGTGATAAAGAAAAGTATGAAATAGATAATATTACCATAAATAATAGTAATAGATATTTTATAATAGGGTAATTAGCTTCCCGAATACTATAGACTATGAAAATTATTCCAGCAAATGAAAGGATATGGCGCCAAAAAATATTCTTTAATAACTCTGTAAAAAATTTTTTCATTTACTTTTTACCCCACTCACTCTTCAGCAAGCCATATATCAGACTGTCACAACGATTGCCCTGAGCATCTTTGCGGTCTCGAATACGAGCTTCGAGGGTAAAGCCTAGCTTCTCTGCGACTCGTTGACTTTGGATATTATAGCCAAAGCAAGAGAGTTCAATCTTGTGAAGATCCAATTCTTTAAAGCCTAGGTCAATCAAGGCACGCGCTGCTTCGGGTACATAACCTCGACCCCAATAGTCTGGGTGCAAGGTGTAGCCGAGTTCCAACACATCATCTTCGTATCGGTGATTGAAGTCAACAGAACCAATGACTTTATCGGTTGCTTTGACGACAATTCCATAGCCAGCTGGGAGATTTTCCTTTTGATTGCGCTCAGGAAGGATATGCTCTAGATAATAAATCTCATCTTCCAAGGTCTTGACGGGGTGAAATCCTGCTGGATAGGCGACCTCTGGCAAACTAGCGTAGGCATGGATATCCTCGGCATCCGCCACTGTACGGACTCGCAGGATCAGACGCTCCGTCTCGATTCGTTCAGGTAGTTCAGCCCTTGTCATCTTTTTTTCTCGCTTTCTTAATAAAGCTTCCCATAGAATCGACTCGATTATCTAGATAACGGTAAACACGCTGATGACCATCCCCCATAAAGTAAGTCGGTGCAAAACGGTCATTTTTAAAATGGCCTTTATCGTCCAATAGTTCTGAATCCGCCAGTCGATCAAGAATCTTAGCAAAGATGTGGCAGATTCCATCCTCCTCGATAATCCGATCCACCTGGCAGTCCAATACGACTGGGCAAGCCTCTATAATCGGTGCCTGGGTTCGTTCAGAAATTCCATAGTCTAATCCCAAGTGTTCCAACTTTTCACGGTGGCTGATAAAACCAGCCTGCTCCATCGCAAGCATGGAAGTTTCATCAGGGATATTTACGGTGAACTGGTGGTAATGCTTAATCTGGTCAGCTGCATTTTCCTCAGCACCAACTCCGATGACTAACCAATCTCCCAGACTATAAGAGGAGCTACAGGTCGTAATATTGTGACCAAAGTTCTGATCCTGATATCCTAAAATGAAGATAGGAAAACCATAATATAGTTTACTTGTTTTAAAAGATTGCTTCATGACAACCTCCTTTGACTAAGACGCAAAAGAAAATCCCTGCCATAAACATGACAGGGACGAATGTGCTTATCCGCGGTACCACCCAATTTCGGGCAGTTGCCCGCAACTTTCGTCTTTGAAGTAAATACAAAGACACTTTTATTTCATTTTTAACCATCAGCAACCAGTCTTGACACATTTGTGGACTTCTCAGCACCGCCACTTTCTGTAAAATGTGGGATTCA
>CALHBZ010000089.1 GCA_937930605.1 Streptococcus oralis | reverse complement strand
TTGACACATTTGTGGACTTCTCAGCACCGCCACTTTCTGTAAAATGTGGGATTCAAAACACCTCTAATGGCTCTATTGTAGCAAGATTTTTACGGAAATGCAAGGCTCAAGAAAGATTACTTGAAGCTGATGCCATTTTCTTTTAATTTCTTGATCGTAGCTGGGCCGATTCCTTTCAAGGCAAGGAGTTCTTTTTCAGTCCAGTTTTTGAAGTCAGAGGCTGACTTGATGCCTTCATCATAGAAAGTCTTAGCGCGATCTACTGAGAGGCCACCCAAAGTAGCCGCGAAATCTTCTACTGAATTCGCCACTTTTTGAGCTTGTTCCTTGGTCGCTTCTACTGCTTGTTCCACTTTTTTAGAGACAACTTTTCCTGCTTGGCTGGCAGATTTTTCTGCGTGTTTCACGACTTTTTTGGTCTCTTCTACAACTTTGGTCACTGTAGTTGAAAATGAACCTGAACGACGAAGGCTATTTCGCAATTGTTTTTTACGTTGGAGTTTCTTTGACATGATAAAATCCTTTCAATAAAAAATCCCTGCTCTGACAAGGATTTAATAAAAATATTCTATCAAGATTTTGGGAAAAAATCAAGAAAGTATCACTATTTTAGTAGTTTCGCTCACCAAACAAGCCCTCTGGCAAATCATGAAATCCCTTGCCTGCTTTAAAGTTTTCAAACTTACCCAGCAAAAACTGATAAGCATCCAAGCGACTCTCGTAGCGAATCATAGCATCTTTGGCACGCTCGTCTTGGTCTTCTTCGTAGACTTTTTGACTTTCCTTGTGCGCCATGTCGTTGATCATGATCTGGGTATTGACCCAAGCTTCAAATTCCTTCATAAATTCTTGTTCGTAGCTCATTGCTTCTCCTTATTCTAATCCACGGAAGTAGTCCGTATCAATCTCTCGGTAGGGCTGGATATCCTGAACATACTCTAGCACGCCTTGGAATTCTCCGTTCTCATCATGCACCGCAGCATAGGTGATGTGGACAAACTTGCCTCGCGACTCAGACTTGAACCACATTTCATACTTGTCCTTGACCCCTTCACGAAGACCTTGCATGATAGCTTTGACTTTCTCCAAATATTTTGGAGGATGACATAACTCGACATTGCGCCCGACTTGGGACGGTGTCCGTTTGAAAATCATCTCATCAGCTGGCGTATTGTCATTGTAATACTGGAAAATATCGTCTTTATTAACAAAGGTAATCTCCATAGGGAGGTGATTGAGGATGAGGTTGGCCTGCTCAACTGAGAGATAGCCATTCCCAAAAGCCTGTTGACTATGGCGGTCCAGCACTGCTTCCTTTTCCTTAGGGGTAAAGGTAATGGTAAACTGGCCTTCTGGCGTATCGATAACTTGTTGAACTTGGCCTTCAGCCGTGTCTAGTTGCATGGGCTCCACTTCACTCTTTTCCTCAACAAAACTCTGGCGTTCTGGAACCCATTTCTCAGACGGACGGATGATGGCATAACCATAGGCGTCGCTCTCCTCCGCAATCTGAAGCCAGTCATCCTGAGTGAAGGAGTCGAGGAGAATCATGAGAAGGATGGACTCTTCCTTGAAAATCATACTTTCAAACTCTGTCGCAAAAGCTTCAAAAGCTTCTTTTACACTGCTAATCGACACTTCTGGCAGTGACTTAGCTGTCGTTAGAGCTGTTTGAAAGAGTTCTCTGATCTGGTCATCCACTCCCCACATAACTTTGGGAGGTGAATCGTGTCCATAGCGCTCCATGATAGGAAAGAAGAGCTCTTCCTTGCGCTGATAGTGGATGTCAAATTGGCCCAAAAGCCCCAGTTGACGGACCAAACCCTTGCGCATCTCTGCCAGCATTTCCTCGTCTTCCATAGACTCATAGGTATCTAACAATCTCCGAATGCGAATCAAGGCAGCACGGAGTGCCAGATTTTCATCCTTGAAAACGCGAACGGGGTGGCCAGGATGCTCGGTATCCTCTACTTCTACACCCTTAACAGCGTTTTTAAAAAGATTGGCATGGACATCACAGAGTTCCATGACATCTTCAAAGGTGACACCTGAGTCTGAGTTCATCAGCTCGTGCTCCATGAGGGAAATCTCGATGGCTGACACACCTGTAAAGGTCGCATCAAAACGCTCCTGAACTGACTCAGGAGAGGCGCCATTGTGCAATTCTAACAAAATATCCCGTAGGATATGAATCCGTTCATCTGCCATTAGTCTAATCCAATCACTTCGTAGCCATTCGCTTCCAATGTGCGGACAATCTTGTCCATAGGAGTTCCTTCGAGCTTCGAACCCTGTTTGAGCGATACCTTGCGACCGACTGTATTGCGCATCAAGGGATTAGCAAGTGGTTTAAAACCAAGCTCCACTAGAATTTCCAAGACTTCTGGATGCTTGTCCACCACTTCTGCAACGGGAATTGACACATCGATGATATT
>CALHBZ010000088.1 GCA_937930605.1 Streptococcus oralis | reverse complement strand
TACAGATATTGTAACAAAAAAAGCCCTATTTGGATAGGAAATAGCTAAATTCTTGAGTTCCTATGGTGAAGATGATAAAATAAACGCATGAAATTAGATAAATTATTTGAGAAGTTTCTTTCTCTCTTTAAAGAAGAAACGAGTGAATCGACTGAGTCGGATTCAACTAGCATGCGTCGTTCACGGAGCGATAGAAAAAAATTGTCCCAAGTAGGCCCAATTCGGAAATTTTGGCGTCGATATCATCTGACAAAGATTGTCATCATTTTAGGACTGAGTGCTGGTTTGCTAGTGGGAACCTACCTATTTGCAATAGCCAAGTCCACCAATGTCAATGACTTGCAGAATGCTTTGAAAACAAGAACTCTGATTTTTGACCGCGAAGAAAAAGAGGCAGGTGCCCTGTCCGGTCAAAAGGGAACCTATGTTGAGCTGACAGATATCAGTAAAGACTTGCAGAACGCTGTCGTCGCGACAGAGGATCGTTCCTTCTATAAAAATGATGGGATTAACTATGGTCGTTTCTTTCTAGCTATTGTCACAGCAGGTCGTTCTGGAGGCGGTTCTACCATCACCCAACAGTTGGCGAAAAATGCCTATCTATCTCAAGACCAAACTGTTGAACGGAAGGCCAAGGAGTTTTTCCTAGCTTTAGAATTGACAAAAAAATACAGCAAGGAGCAAATCCTTACTATGTACCTCAATAACGCCTACTTTGGGAATGGCGTCTGGGGTGTAGAGGATGCGAGTAAGAAATATTTCGGTGTATCGGCTTCACAACTAACGCTTGATCAGGCGGCCACTCTAGCTGGGATGCTCAAGGGACCAGAGTTGTATAATCCTTTGAATTCCATTGAAGATTCAACTAACCGCAGGGATACGGTGCTACAAAATATGGTTGCAGCAGGCTATATTGATAAAAATCAAGAAACTGAAGCAGCTGGAGTAGATATGGCTTCTCAACTCCAAGATAAGTATGAAGGTAAGATTTCTGATTATCGTTATCCATCCTATTTTGACGAGGTTGTCAACGAGGCAGTCTCTAAGTACAATCTAACAGAAGAAGAGATTGTCAACAACGGTTATCGAATCTATACAGAACTTGACCAAAACTATCAAGCAAACATGCAGGTTATTTACGAAAATATCTCGCTATTTCCAACGGCAGAAGACGGGACGCATGCTGAATCAGGTAGTGTTGCTCTAGAGCCTAAAACAGGTGGAGTGCGTGGAGTCGTTGGACGCGTAGCTGGTGATGACAAACCGGGGTTCCGCAATTTCAACTATGCCACGCAGTCTAAGCGTAGCCCGGGCTCAACTATTAAACCTTTAGTTGTTTATACACCTGCAGTAGAAGCAGGATGGGCCTTGAACAAGCAACTGGATAATCACACCATGCAGTATGACAGTTATCAAGTAGATAACTATGCGGGTATTAAGACATCTCCTGAAGTACCTATGTACCAGGCTTTGGCAGAATCACTCAACCTACCAGCAGTTGCGACCGTAAATGAATTAGGTATTGACAAAGCTTTTGATGCTGGGACGAGATTTGGTCTGAATATGGAAAAAGTTGACCGCGTTCTTGGAGTTGCTCTTGGTGGAGGTGTGGAGACGAATCCTCTCCAGATGGCGCAAGCCTATGCAGCCTTTGCTAATGGAGGTCTAATGCCTGAAGCGCATTTTATCACTCGTATCGAAAATGCCAGTGGACAGGTCATCAAGAGCCATAAAAATTCCCAAAAACGAGTGATCGATAAGTCGGTAGCCGATAAAATGACCAGTATGATGCTAGGAACATTTACCAATGGGACAGGGATTAGTTCTTCACCTGCTGATTATGTTATGGCTGGGAAAACAGGTACTACTGAGGCTGCTTTTAATCCTGAATATACTAGTGACCAGTGGGTGATTGGCTATACTCCAGATGTGGTAATTAGCCACTGGCTCGGTTTTCCGACGACGGATGAGAACCATTATCTAGCAGGTTCGACTTCGAATGGCGCTGCCCACGTCTTTAGAAGTATGGCTAATACCATTTTACCTTACACTCCAGGTAGCACTTTTACAGTTGAAAATGCTTATAAACAAAATGGTATTGAACCAGAAAATACCAAGCAGCAAGTGGTTGAAAATGGAACGAATCAGACGGAAGATCCGCTGGGAGATATTCGTAGTCGAGCTCAAAATCTTGTAGACGAAGCGGGACGAGCGATTTCGGATGCAAAGATAAAGGAAAAAGCCCAGACAATCTGGGACTCTATCGTCAATCTCTTTCGTTAAGAGGCTTGTCAAAGCCTAGGTTTCTTGTTATAATAGATAAGATGGAGGCGTTATGGCACTAAAAAAAGCAAGCCT
>CALHBZ010000087.1 GCA_937930605.1 Streptococcus oralis | reverse complement strand
GAGTGATATCTGAAGCAAATTTGCTAGCTGTTTGTACCAACAATGTTGCTGGACGTGCGTGGATACCTGTTTCTGCCACTACGTGGAAATCTTTAGAAGCCATAGTTTGACTCTCCTTTAAGTGTTTTCTATTTGAGTTATAAGTGATAACCCTTACAATAGTGTATTATATCACCTTCAAGATAATTTTTCAAGTATTTTATGGACTTTCTTCAATTTCCTTTCAGATAACTTGCTGAAAATCTTCTATATAAATTACCAACATACAGGATATAGTTTCGAGTTTTCATCAGTCTTTGACAGGTCAATGAAAACGCAATCTTTATCATTCGCCTAATACTATATATAGTGTTCTGTTTTTAAATATTTTTATTCAAAACACAATATTTAGTCAAAATTGTTTGACAAAGTTTTTTTTTCTGATATACTAAGATAGTATTAAATTTTGAAGAGGAGTTACGAAAATGGTAACCGTTTATTCTAAAAACAACTGTGTACAATGTAAAATGACCAAACGTTTCTTGGATAGCAACAATGTGGCCTATCGTGAGATCAATCTCGACGAGCAACCTGAGTACGTTGATCAAGTTAAAGAGCTTGGTTTCAGCGCTGCTCCTGTTATCCAAACACCAACTGAAGTCTTTTCAGGTTTCCAACCAGGAAAACTAAAACAGTTAGCATAATCTTAGTACATCATCCAGAAGAAACTGCTTCTAGGGCTAACTTAGAGGCCTTTCTTTTGTAATTAGATAAGGGAAATTTTATGGGATTAAAACATCTTGAGGACGTGACCTACTTCCGTCTCAATAACGAAATCAACCGTCCTGTTAATGGACAAATCATGCTTCATAAAGATAAGGAAGCCTTGGATGCTTTCTTTAAAGAAAATGTAGTTCCAAACACTATGTTTTTTGATTCAATCACTGATAAAATCAACTACCTCATTGAACACAACTATATCGAAACAGTATTTATCAAGAAATACCGCCCAGAGTTTTTGGAAGAATTGCATCAATTTATCAAAGACCAAAACTTCCAATTCAAGTCTTTCATGGCAGCTTATAAATTTTACAATCAATATGCCTTAAAGACAAACGATGGTGAATATTACCTTGAAAGTATGGAAGACCGTGTCTTCTTTAATGCGCTTTATTTTGCAGACGGGGATGAGGCGATTGCGACTGATATTGCCAATGAAATCATCCACCAACGCTACCAACCAGCTACTCCTTCCTTCTTGAATGCTGGTCGCGCCCGTCGTGGGGAGTTGGTATCTTGTTTCTTAATCCAGGTAACGGATGATATGAACTCTATCGGACGTTCTATCAACTCTGCCCTTCAACTTTCACGTATCGGTGGTGGTGTGGGAATTTCCCTCAGCAACCTTCGTGAAGCTGGAACTCCTATCAAAGGTTATGAAGGAGCCGCTTCTGGGGTCGTTCCCGTTATGAAGCTTTTTGAGGACAGTTTCTCTTACTCAAACCAATTGGGGCAACGTCAAGGGGCTGGTGTAGTCTACCTCAATGTCTTTCACCCAGACATCATCGCTTTCCTTTCAACTAAGAAAGAAAATGCCGATGAAAAAGTTCGTGTGAAGACCCTTTCACTTGGAGTTGTGGTACCCGATAAATTCTACGAATTGGCTCGCAAAAATGAAGAAATGTACCTCTTCAGCCCTTACTCTGTAGAGCTTGAATACGGTGTGCCGTTCAACTACATTGACATCACAGAGAAATACGATGAGCTGGTCGCAAATCCAAACATCCGTAAGACAAAAATCAAGGCGCGTGATTTGGAAACAGAAATCTCTAAATTGCAACAAGAGTCTGGCTATCCTTATGTGGTCAACATTGATACGGCTAACCGTGCAAATCCAGTTGATGGAAAAATTATCATGAGCAACTTGTGTTCTGAGATTCTTCAAGTTCAAGAACCAAGCTTAATCAACGATGCTCAAGAATTTCTTCAAATGGGAACGGACGTTTCATGTAACCTTGGTTCAACCAACGTCGTCAACATGATGACTTCACCTGACTTCGGTCGTTCAATTCGTGCCATGGTTCGTGCCCTTACTTTTGTTACAGATAGTTCGCACATCGTAGCTGTTCCTACTATTGACCACGGAAATAGTTTGGCTCACACCTTTGGTCTTGGTGCCATGGGACTCCATAGCTACCTCGCCCAACAACTGATCGAATACGGATCACCTGAGTCAATTGAATTTACCAGTATCTACTTTATGCTTATGAACTACTGGACCTTGGTGGAGTCAAACAATATCGCGCGTGAACGTGGTATTACCTTCCACAACTTTGAAAAATCAGACTATGCTAACGGAAGCTACTTTGATAAGTATGTGACAGGCGAATTTGTTCCAAAATCAGACCGTGTTAAAGAACTCTTCAAAGACGTCTTTATCCCAAGTGCTGCTGACTGGGCTGAACTTCGCGAAAAGGTTCAAGCAGATGGTCTTTATCACCAAAACCGTCTAGCTGTTGCTCCAAATGGTTCTATCAGTTACATCAACGATGTTTCTGCATCTATCCACCCGATTACGCAACGTATCGAAGAACGCCAAGAGAAGAAAATCGGTAAAATCTATTATCCAGCTGCAGGCTTGTCAACAGAAACTATTCCTTTCTACACTTCTGCTTACGACATGGATATGCGTAAGGTGATTGATGTTTACGCTGCTGCAACAGAACACGTGGACCAAGGACTTTCACTCACCCTCTTCATGCGTAGTGATATTCCAAAAGGTCTTTACGAATGGAAGAAAGAAAACAAACAAACGACACGTGACTTGTCTATCCTTCGTAACTATGCCTTTAACAAGGGTATCAAGTCTATTTACTACGTCCGTACCTTTACAGACGACGGTGGAGAAGTCGGTGCTAACCAATGTGAAAGCTGTGTGATCTGATTACTTATGGTTACAAAAAAACAACATTATTATCCAAGAAGCTTACTTAAACATTTTGCTGATAATACAAGTAAGTTTCATGTTTATAATTGCATTGCTAATATGGAACAATATGTTCACTATGAAAGTATATGTTACAAGAGATATACCTACGAAGAAAAAGGCTCAGATGATCGTATTATTGTTGATAATATTCTTGAAAATAAGCTTAGTAGATTTGAAGGAGAGATTTCTGAAATAGTTGAACATATCGTATTATCAAGAAAACCATGTACCTTAAATCAAAGTGAAATTGAAACAATCTGGAAATATATGTTTCTCCAAGAAATCAGAACTGACTCTGGCAGAGTAAGGTTAGTATCTAATTTTATTAATCATTTCTCAGAATCTTGGGAGTTCCCAATTGAATTAGCTGAAATAAAGAACAATCTAGAAAATATAAATATTTTTAATAAAGTAATGAAAAAAGATAAAAATTTAGAGAGTTTTCTCAGTTTTTTTAAAAAGCCTAAACAAATGAATTTTCATATCTCTATTGGCAATGGCTTTCTAACTAGTGATAATCCAGTTGTTTCAACATTCGGACCGCCAAACGTTCCAAATGGATTTCAAATCCTAATGCCTATTTCCCCCTATCTGTGTTTTGAATTCCAAAATAATGAAATGAATTGCTCTGATAATTTATGGGTGGAAATGACAAATGAGAAATTGCGCTATATTAATGAAGCCACTATTAATACTGCCAACTATTATATAATATCAAATAAACTTTTTAATATTACACAACAAATGTATATTTATAATCGCTTTAAAAATATAAATTGGATACACAACTCTCGTCACTTTAAAAATTAAAAATTATTTCATAGGAGATTGTCATGCAAACTTACTACAAAGCCATTAACTGGAACGCTATTGAAGATGTTATCGATAAATCCACTTGGGAAAAGCTGACGGAGCAATTCTGGCTCGACACTCGTATTCCTCTGTCAAATGACCTAGACGACTGGAGAAAACTGTCAAACAAAGAAAAAGACTTAGTAGGAAAAGTCTTTGGTGGTTTGACCCTTCTAGACACCATGCAATCTGAAACTGGTGTTCAGGCTCTTCGTTCAGACATCCGTACACCGCATGAGGAAGCTGTTTTCAACAACATCCAATTTATGGAATCTGTCCACGCAAAATCTTACTCTTCTATCTTTTCAACCTTGAATACCAAGGCTGAAATCGAAGAAATCTTTGAATGGACCAACACTAACCCCTACCTACAAAGAAAAGCGGAAATTATCAATGAAATCTACCTCAATGGTACGCCTCTTGAAAAGAAGGTTGCCAGTGTCTTCCTTGAAACCTTCCTCTTCTACTCTGGTTTCTTTACACCACTCTACTATCTCGGTAACAACAAACTGGCCAACGTTGCAGAAATTATCAAACTGATCATCCGTGATGAGTCTGTTCATGGAACTTATATTGGTTACAAATTCCAACTTGGTTTCAACGAATTGCCAGAAGAAGAGCAAGAAAAACTCAAAGAATGGATGTACGACCTTCTCTATACTCTCTATGAGAACGAAGAAGGTTATACAGAAAGCCTCTATGACGGTGTTGGTTGGACTGAAGAAGTCAAAACCTTCCTTCGCTACAATGCCAATAAGGCTCTTATGAATCTTGGACAAGATCCACTCTTCCCAGATTCAGCAGATGATGTTAACCCTATCGTCATGAACGGAATCTCAACTGGAACATCCAACCACGACTTCTTCTCCCAAGTCGGAAATGGTTACCTCCTTGGTGAAGTTGAAGCCATGCAAGATGATGATTACAACTACGGTTTAGATTAAAAATAAGCTTTAATCCACACTTCTCACAGTTTGTTTAAACAGACTGTGAGATTTTTGTTTTTGTTTTATTTTGTTTTTTTCTATTTGATTGATTGAGCGTTTTATGGTAAGATAATAATAGTAGAAATCGAGGTGATAAGGATGCTAAAGCAAGAAAAACTAGATAGTATTCTAGAAGCAGTAAACACAAAAGGCACTATTACTGTAAAAGAGATTATGGAGAGTCTTGATGTGTCAGATATGACCGCTCGCCGCTACTTACAAGAATTGGCAGATAAGGATTTGCTGGTACGTGTGCATGGTGGCGCTGAAAAACTTCGTACAGGTTCTCTCTTAAACAACGAACGGTCAAACGTTGAAAAACAAGGCTTGCAGATTGCTGAAAAACAAGAAATCAGTCGTTTTGCTGGTCATTTGATTGACGAAGGAGAAACCATTTTTATCGGCCCAGGAACGACCTTGGAGTGTTTTGCTCGTGAACTTCCTATCGATAATATTCGTGTTGTAACAAACAGTCTTCCTGTTTTTCTTATCCTAAACGAACGAAAACTAACAGATTTGATTCTGATTGGTGGAAACTATCGCTCTATCACTGGTGCTTTTGTAGGGACACTTACCTTACAGGATTTGACCAATCTTCAGTTTTCTAAGGCATTTGTAAGCTGTAATGGCATTAAGGATAAGGCTATTGCCACCTTCAGCGAGGAAGAGGGCGAAGTACAACGAATCGCCTTGAATAATGCTAATAAAAAATACTTACTGGCAGACCACAGTAAGTTTAATAAGTTTGATTTTTACAATTTTTACAATATATCAGAGATTGATACGATTGTTTCAGATTCTAAACTGAGTCTGGAGACATTTGAAGATCTGTCCAAACAAACAACCATTCTTTTATCAAAACCATAAAAAATTCCCCTGCCTCTGTACTGACCCCCAAAAGTTAGACAATTAATTTATCCGAAGGATTTAGTTCTGT
>CALHBZ010000086.1 GCA_937930605.1 Streptococcus oralis | reverse complement strand
AAAGTCATCAGTAATCCAACAACTTCCTTGGAAGAAGGAAAAGAGGTGAAGGCTGATGAAGAAACTAATTAGTCTAAAAAATATCTGTAGGAGTTATCGAAATGGAGATCAGGAACTGCAGGTTTTGAAAAATATCAACTTGGAAGTGAATGAGGGAGAGTTTGTTGCCATTATGGGGCCATCAGGTTCGGGAAAATCTACTCTAATGAATACTATTGGAATGTTGGACACTCCAACTAGTGGTGAGTATTACTTAGAGGGGCAGGAAGTGGCTCGATTAGATGAAAAACAGTTGGCCAAAGTCCGTAATCAAGAGATTGGTTTTGTCTTTCAACAATTCTTTCTTTTGTCCAAACTAGATGCCCTTCAGAATGTTGAATTGCCTTTAATATATGCTGGAGTTTCAGCTTCCAAACGCCGTAAATTGGCAGAGACCTATTTGAAAAAGGTAGATTTGACTGATAGAAGTCACCACTTGCCTTCGGAATTATCTGGTGGACAAAAACAACGGGTAGCTATTGCACGTGCCCTTGTCAACAATCCTTCGATTATCCTGGCAGATGAACCAACTGGAGCTTTGGATACAAGGACGGGAAGTCAAATCATGGAACTTTTGGTGGAGTTAAATGAAGAAGGAAAGACCATTATTATGGTCACGCATGAGCCTGAGATTGCAGCTTATGCAAAACGTCAGATTGTAATTCGTGATGGGGCTATTGCATCTGATAGTGGGCATTTAGAAGGGGAGGGGCATTAAGATGGAAAATCTGAAATTTGCCTTTTCATCGATTATGGCACACAAGATGCGTTCATTTTTGACGATGATTGGGATTATTATAGGAGTATCTTCAGTAGTTGTCATCATGGCTCTGGGAGACTCTATGTCTCGTCAGGTCAATAAAAATATGACTAAATCTCAGAAAAATATTCAGGTCTTTTTCTCGCCTATTAAAAGTAAGGACGGCTCTTTTACCCAAAAACAGTCTTCTCTAACACTATCTGGTAGAGAGGATACAGCTTATGTTGTCCCACCCAAGACACAGGAAGCATGGGTTAAGGAAGCCGCTAAACTAAAGGGTGTAGATAGTTACTTTGTGACGAATAGTATAAATGTTACTCTGACTTATAAAGATAAAAAAGTTGAGCAGGCTAGTTTAACAGGTGGTAATATGACTTATATGACTGCCACTGAAAATGAAATAATCGCTGGTAGGGGTCTAAGAGAACAAGATTACAGAGATTTTGCAAGTGTGATCTTACTTGATGAAGAACTGGCTAACAGTCTTTTTGACTCACCACAGGCAGCTCTTAATCAGATAATCTCAGTTAATAACTTTCATTATCGAGTTATCGGAGTATACACAAGTTCTGAGGCTAAAACTGCAAAGATGTTTGGTATCGGAGGTTTGCCAATTACAACCAATACATCTGTTGCTGTTAATTTTAATATGGATGAAATCTCTAATGTTGTCTTTCGTGTAAATGATACAAGTCTTACTCCGACTTTAGGACCAGAACTCGCACGCAGAATGACAGAAATATCAGGAGTACATCAAGGAGAATATCAAGTTGCGGATGAAACAGCAACCTTTGAAGAAGTTCAAAAACTCTTTGGATTTATAACCACAATTATCAGTGCCATCGCAGGGATTTCACTCTTTGTTGGTGGAACTGGAGTTATGAACATCATGCTGGTTTCGGTGACAGAACGTACGCGGGAGATTGGTCTGCGGAAGGCTCTCGGAGCTACACGGGCTAATATCTTGGTACAGTTTTTGATTGAGTCCATGATATTGACCTTGCTAGGTGGGATCATCGGCCTTGGGATTGCCGCAGGAATGACCATGTTAGCTGGAGTGCTGCTTCAAAATATGATTGCAGGTATCGAAGTTGGGGTTTCTCTCCCAATTGCTCTCTTTAGCTTGGCTGTGTCAGCCAGCGTTGGTATGATTTTCGGCGTCTTGCCGGCTAATAAAGCCTCTAAGCTTGATCCAATCGAAGCCCTTCGCTATGAGTAATATAAACAAGAGGAAAAACAAGATGGACATTTGTCTATCTTGTTTTTGTATGGAATTTCCTATCGAAAATCACTAAAAATATGATATAATGAAGTATTAGAAAAACAGGTTTCATTTGCCTGGAAAGGAAAAATTATGTCTGAAAAGAATTTTTATATTACAACACCGATTTACTATCCATCTGGTAAACTTCATATTGGTTCTGCCTACACAACTATCGCCTGTGATGTCTTAGCTCGTTACAAACGCCTCATGGGCTACGATGTCTTTTATTTGACAGGTCTTGACGAGCATGGTCAAAAAATCCAGCAAAAAGCGGAAGAAGCTGGCATTACACCACAAGCCTATGTTGATGGGATGGCAGTTGGAGTCAAAAAACTCTGGCAATTACTGGATATCTCATACGATAAATTCATCCGTACAACTGATGATTACCATGAAAAAGTAGTGGCTCAAGTCTTTGAACGCTTGCTTGCTCAAGGTGACATCTACTTGGGTGAATATTCTGGTTGGTACTCAGTCTCAGATGAGGAATTCTTTACTGAAAGCCAGTTGGCCGAAGTCTTCCGTGATGAAGCTGGAAATGTAACGGGCGGTATTGCTCCATCAGGTCACGAAGTGGAGTGGGTTTCAGAAGAGTCTTATTTCCTTCGCCTCAGCAAATACCAAGACCGTTTGGTTGAATTTTTCAAATCACATCCTGATTTCATCACTCCAGATGGTCGCCTTAATGAAATGTTGCGTAACTTCATTGAGCCAGGTTTGGAAGACTTAGCGGTTTCTCGTACAACCTTTACATGGGGAGTACCAGTCCCATCTAATCCAAAACACGTTGTCTATGTTTGGATTGACGCTCTCCTTAACTATGCGACAGCTCTTGGTTATGGTCAAGATGAGCACGGTAACTTTGATAAGTTTTGGAATGGAACAGTCTTCCACATGGTCGGAAAAGATATTCTCCGTTTCCACTCCATCTACTGGCCAATCTTGCTCATGATGCTCGATATCAAGTTGCCAGACCGCTTGATTGCTCATGGTTGGTTTGTCATGAAAGACGGCAAGATGTCTAAGTCTAAAGGGAATGTCGTTTACCCTGAAATGTTGGTAGAGCGTTATGGACTTGATCCGCTTCGTTACTACCTCATGCGTAGCCTTCCAGTCGGTTCAGACGGAACCTTCACTCCAGAAGACTATGTAGGCCGTATCAACTATGAATTGGCCAATGACCTTGGAAACCTCCTCAACCGTACGGTTTCCATGATTAACAAGTACTTTGATGGGCAAATTCCAGCCTATGTAGAAGGTGTGACTGAATTTGACAATGCTCTTGCTCAAGTAGCAGAGCAATCTATCTCTGACTACCATACACACATGGAAGCAGTTGACTACCCACGTGCGCTTGAAGCAGTTTGGACTCTCATTTCTCGTACCAATAAATACATCGACGAGACTGCTCCGTGGGTCTTGGCCAAGGATGAAGCTCTCCGAGACCAATTAGCAAGTGTTATGAGCCACTTGGCAGCTAGTCTTCGTATTGTAGCTCACTTGATTGAGCCATTTATGATGGAAACCAGTCGTGCAGTCTTGACTCAACTTGGTCTAGCAGAAGTTTCTAGCCTTGAGAACTTGAATCTAGCAGGCTTCCCATCTGGTGTAACTGTAGTTGCCAAAGGAACTCCAATCTTCCCACGTCTGGATATGGAAGAAGAAATCGCCTATATCAAGGAACAAATGGAAGGTAACAAACCAGCCGTTGAAAAAGAATGGAATCCAGATGAAGTCGAACTGAAACTCAACAAAGAAGAAATCAAGTTTGAAGACTTTGACAAGGTTGAAATCCGTGTCGCAGAAGTCAAAGAAGTTTCTAAAGTAGAAGGTTCAGATAAGTTGCTACAATTCCGCCTAGATGCTGGTGATGGTGAAGACCGTCAAATTCTCTCAGGAATTGCAAAATACTATCCAAACGAACAAGAATTGGTCGGCAAGAAAGTCCAAATCGTTGCCAACCTCAAACCACGCAAGATGATGAAAAAATATGTCAGTCAAGGTATGATTCTCTCAGCTGAACATGATGGCAAATTAACCCTTCTCACAGTTGATCCAGCTGTACCAAACGGAAGTGTGATTGGGTAATAGCGAAAAACCAACGTTAGGCACGTTGGTTTTTCTTGTTATACGAGAGATTTTCTAAAAAGTGGTCTATCTCCTTTTGAGACCTGAGGACAATTACTTTCTCTGGATAGGTTTCTTGAA
>CALHBZ010000085.1 GCA_937930605.1 Streptococcus oralis | reverse complement strand
TTTTCAGGAGAATTTTAGTAGGCATACCAGTCGTTTCAAGGTAAGGAACCTTAGACGGTTTTTGAAAGTCATATTCTTCATTTGCTTTCGGGTCTGTTTAGAATATCTGTTGAGATCATATTAAGTGAATAAATATTTTGTGTAATATCATCTATCTTTCTTTGGTGATGGAGCGGTCAATGTAGTCAACAATTTGTATGTTCTCATTGCTTAAATGAATGAAATGTCTTCTCATATCCTCAGACTTAAGAATGCTAAATAAGGATTTCATGATGTCGTTGTCTGGGTTATTTCTTTTGCAAGGCATGGTGGCTTGAATAACCTTACTCTCTTAAAAATTGTTGGAGAGTAGTAACTGTATTTCCTCTTTTTTGTGATTTTTATTCTATAACGTTCAATCAATCTGATCATGTAGTTTAGTACATAAACATTCACAGAAAATTTCTTTGAATGCTGTGCAAAATTTTGAACTGGTTTTCGGTATTCATAGATTTTAACGTTATCCGAATAAGTTTCTTGCGTAGTAAAAGACCCCAAAAGTTAGATTTCTTTGTCTAACTTTTGGGGTGCAGTTCACTTTAAGCGCTGACTATTTATAATATAAAAAAATCAACTGGAAATATGGAATTTTCTTGTTTAGAAAGATAGACCTAAATTTCTACTAATCAAAACCAGTAGGGCTAATAAGCTAAAAGCGATACCATTAACGATCATATGAAGTAAGATCGACATTTCTAGACGTTCTGTCTTATAGGCTGTCCAAGTCAGAACCGTAGACATTCCTCCATAAATAATCACAGAGGGTAGGTTGGTTGGTGTATGGAGTAAGGCAAAGACAATTGCCCCAACAACAAAGCCAATTTTTTCCTTACCACGGAAGATTTTTTTAGGAATAATCCCCCGACACAAGATTTCCTCACAAATAGGAGCAATCAAGACTAGCAAGAAAAAAGTTGAAATCAAGGAACTGTTTTGAACAAAACCATTAATGGCTGATTGATTGCTGGTTGTCGTCTCATTCATCATGCGAAGCAAAGATGAACCAAACAAGTTGGTAGCAAAAATTACTAGATAACTCAATACCAGGCGAGCCAAGTCTTTTGCTTTGAAAAAGGATAGATTAAAAGTGGCAAGTTTTGTTTTTCGTGCACCAATAATGAATACAATCAAAACGACAATGGATAGGGCGGCAACGAAGAGTCCTGACTGTAAAAGTGGAAATTCCTTAACTGCAAGCCAAGCAGCTAGTCCTATGGGAATTTGTGATAGAACAAAAGCCACCAAAAGGATGAGCACCCATTTCCCTCTGTTCAAAACCTCTTGCCAAATCGTCTTATCTTTCATGATGTACCTCCTTATAATTAAAAAGGGGAGACTCCCCTTTTTCTATTATACCATTTATAGCGCCATACTGATATAGTTAAGGATAAACAAGGCATCCAAAATCCAAATCATCATGTGCACATCCTTGGCTTGACCTTTGACAACTTTTGTCAAGGTGTATGTCAAGAAACCAACTGCAATCCCTTGAGTGATTGAGTAGCTGAAGCCCATAAAGATAGATGTAAAGAAGGCAGGAACAGCCTCAGACATATCATCCCAAGGAATATTTTTCAAGTTAGAAAGCATCATGATTCCGACGATGATTAAAATCGGCGCTGTTGCAGCTGTCGGAACAATCGCTAGAAGTGGGCTAAAGAAGCTAGAGAGAGCAAAACAGATTGCAACAACTAGGGCTGTCAAACCAGTACGTCCACCAGCACCGATACCCGCCGCAGACTCAACATAGGTCGTAACATTTGAAGTACCTGCAATGGCACCTACTGAAGTTGCCACCAAGTCAGAGTATAGAGCCTTGTCCAATTTAGCAGACTCATGGTTTTCCCCACTTGTCGCAACGATACCAACTTTTTCACCAGTACCGATAAGAGTACCAATTGTGTCAAAAATATCCGTTAGTGAGAAGGCAAGAATAGCCATCAAGGTTTCTGGTAAACGTGAAGTGTTTGAAATCAAAGATCCTAAACCTTCTGAACCAAGAGCAGCACCAAACAAAGTTCCTAGATCATTAATCGCTGATGAAAGATTGTTGCTAGCAAAGTCAATCCCTGACAATTTCACAACACCAACAGCGATGGCAAGAACAGTCGTTGTTAAAATAGAAAGAATGATTCCACCTTTGATGCCTTTAACAACAAAGAAGATGGTAATAGCTAGACCTGCAAGAGCCACCAATACTGCTGGAGTATTGAAGTCTACCAAGCCTGGAACGGCTGCTGAGTTTGCAGTAAGTGCAGCTTGAGCTTTGTCTGCTCCTTCACCTGCTACAGTATAAGTACCTGGATCGATTGAGAATTTCAAGAGACCAGCATTCTTAATCCCAACATAGGCAAGGAAAACACCAATACCAGCCGAAATAGCTGAACGAAGTGTTGTAGGAATGGATTCGATAATCATTTTACGAACATTTGTCAAAGTGATAATCAGTGAAATAATTCCACAAATGAAGACCATACCAAGAGCTTCTTTCCAAGTATAGCCCATCCCAAATACAACTGTAAAGGTAAAGAAGGCGTTCAATCCCATACCTGGTGCTTGTGCATACGGCAAATTAGCATAGAAAGCCATCATCAAGGTACCGACTACAGAACCGATAATCGTTGCCAGAAAGACACCTTGGGCAGGCATGTTTGTCTGCGCAAGCATTTGTGGGTTTACAAAGAGAATGTAACTCATTGCAAAGAAAGTTGTTAAACCAGCAAGCACCTCTGTACGGACATCTGTCCCGTGCTCTTTTAGTTTAAATAGTTTGTCCATTATAAATCTCCTTTTGTTTTTTTACGAACAATATGAGTATTATAACATTTATTATTCACCTTTTCAATATGTTTGTTTGATTTATTTAATAAATCAAAGCAATTGAGTTTTTTGTTCTTGTCTGCTTTTCTTCTTTCTTTTTGATATAATAGTAGACATCTTATCTGGAAACGACTAGGAAGGTTTATATGACTAAAAAAATTATTGCAGTCGATTTGGACGGAACCCTGCTGAATAGTGAAAGCAAGCTCTCCGATTTTACCAAAAAGACAATCAAAAAAATTACTGAAAAGGGACACCATGTTGTTATCACAACAGGCCGTCCGTATCGTATGGCAAAAGACTTCTACCGTGAACTCGAGTTGCATACTCCCATGATTAACTTTAATGGTTCCCTCACCCATTTACCCGGGCAGACTTGGGCGCATGAGAAGTGCTTGACCTTGGACAAAAAATACCTCTTGGATATGGTCCAACGCAAAGAGGATATCCAAGCAGACTTTATTGCAGGAGAATACCGTAAGAAATTTTATATCACAGCTCCTAATGAAGAAATCGCAGATCCCAAATTGTTTGGTGTGGAAAATTTCCAGCCCGAAAATCAATTCAAGCCTGAACTGGTGACCAAGGACCCCAACTGCATCCTCTTACAAACAAGAGCTGAGAACAAATACGCCCTAGCTGACGAGATGAATCGCTTTTACCAGCACCAACTAGCGATCAATACCTGGGGAGGCCCCCTCAATATCCTCGAGTGTACTCCAAAAGGGGTAAATAAGGCCTTTGCCCTCGAATATTTGCTCAACGTGATGAATCGTGATAAAAAAGACTTAATTGCCTTCGGCGATGAGCAAAATGATAGAGAAATGCTGGCTTTTGCAGGCAAGGGATATGCCATGAAAAATGCCAATTCTGATCTTTTACCCTATGCAGATGAACAAATTTCATTGACAAATGACCAAGATGGAGTTGCAAAAACTCTCCGAGCTTTATTTTTGTAATACATGCTGGGAGTTGAGGAAGATTCAATTTGAAAAGACAATCCAGTAAATTTTTTTAAGACAAAACGCTTAATATCTAGCTCTTTAAATGCTTAACATTAGGCGCTTTTATAATTATGAAGATTTTCTACAATAGTATTTGTGTTTTTTTCACAGTCTAGTCAACCAGTTAATCGATTGTTTGAGAATTCACATTCAAATCCTTGGAAAAGGCTTTCATTTGTGATATAATACACATAGAATAAACAAGAGAGCTCAGCAATTTGACTCTATTTGACGCAAAAATCAATCCAGTCTATTTATCTCTGTTCTCAGAAAATATCAAGGAGGATAGCTATGAAAGCTGTTGTTGTAAATCCAGAAAGCACTGGT
>CALHBZ010000084.1 GCA_937930605.1 Streptococcus oralis | reverse complement strand
TCATCATCTCATATCTCTTTCTCTTGTTCACAAAGTTATCCACAAGTTGTGGATAGGAAAACATGCCTAAAAACTAGTTTCTCCAAAATCCAGCCCTTAGACTTGGAAGCCTTCACCCTAAACATACCTTTGTCAAATGGCTCTGTACTAAGGTTTTTACTAGCTCTCTAGCAAGTTACTAATGTACGGAACTATTATCAGGATACTTCAACACCCTGAGTTGTATGTCATTTCCCCCTAGACTTATCCACAGACTGTGAATAAACTATTGTCCTAGACTGCCCTCTCCTTGACTATAACAAAAAGTAATAGCAGCGTCAATATGACTAAGATTTCTTCCTAAATCCCCTGAAAAGATTCTATAATTTGTACAATCGTAGCTTTTGCATTCGCCAGCTAGTTAGAATCACCCAAAGTCTACTAAGTAATGAATGACAGCTTTATCACATTGCGAACAGCACAGCTGTAGTACTATACCGCCCGCAACCTACTCAGATAATCGTTTCAATCAAAAAATCCCGCAGATTTGCGGGATTTTTCTCTTGTATCAATGCGCCAACATTTCTTGGGCGATTTCTTGACCAGATAAGTTATCTGGGTAGTAGGTTGGCCAGTTATCCATTTCTTCAAAGAGTGCTTCTTGGCTGATGCCTCCAAAGAAGATATGGAAATGTTCTGCCTTAACTGGAGCGATATTGTGGTCGCTAAACTGAACATACTTGAACTGTCCAGCATCCGCATCGGTCGCTTCAAAGAGAAAGCGCACGCCACGATTGCCTTTCTTATAAGTCAAGATTTTCTTGCCGACGTACTTGTAGGTGAATTTCTTGCTTTGGCCAGCTTGAACAAACTCCATGGTGTTATCCGTGATGTTTATCTTAGTCACATCTGTCTGATAACCTTTCCGATAGTAGGCCTTGTACTCATCTTTGGTCATCTTGCCAGTCAACTTAGCCTTGTAGTCAAAGACTTGATCAAAGGTCCCATTCTCAAGAAAAGGATAGACCGACTGCCAGCTACCAGCATAGTCACTCAAGGTGCGGTCTTTGACATCTGCATTCTCAAAGTAACCGTTATGAACTGTCTTGGTGCTTTCTTCCTTCTCTGGCTCGATTTCTGGTCCTTCTTGGTCTGTTGTCTGCTTGAGAGCCTTGAGGTTTTTCTCCATCACAGAGATATAGTTATCACCAACCTTTGTCGCTTCCTCTGTCAGACTTTCTAGCGGATTGAGCACATCTAGTTTGACACCCGTTTCTTTTGAGAGTGTATTGGCAAGAGCTTGAGAGGCATTTTCTTCAAAGTAGATATAAGAAATCTTGTTTTTCTTGATATACTCCGTCAATTCTGCCAAACGAGCAGCTGATGGTTCTGCATCTGGTGAGAGACCTGAGATCGATACTTGCTTGAGGCCGTAGTCCAAGGCAAGGTAGTTAAAGGCAGCATGCTGGGTCACAAAACTCTTTTGTTTAGCTTGAGACAAGCCATCTGTGTAGGCCTTGTCCAAGGCTTGCAATTTTTCTATATAGGCAGCAGCATTCTTTTCAAAAGTCTCTTTTTTGTCAGGATAATCTGCTGACAAGCTGTCACGGATATGCTCTACTAGTTTGATGGCACGGACTGGTGATAGCCAAACATGGGGATCGTAGTCATGATGGTGACCTTCACCACCGTGATCATGACCTTCCTCTTCTTCCTCACCTCCTGGTAAGAGCAACATATCACCTGTCGCCTTGATGGTTTTCACTTTTTTCTTATCCAAGGATTCTAGCAATTTGGGAACCCAGGTTTCCATGTTTTCATTTTCATAGACAAAGGTATCTGCATCTTGGATTTTGGCAACTGCCTTGGCAGATGGCTCATAGTCGTGGGGTTCTGTACCAGCGCCGATTAAGAGTTCTACATTAGCAGTATCTCCTGCTACTTGCTTGGTAAATTCGTAGACAGGGTAAAAGGTTGTCACGATATTTAGCTTCC
>CALHBZ010000083.1 GCA_937930605.1 Streptococcus oralis | reverse complement strand
ACCAACTCATTAATAGCC
Source organism: Streptococcus oralis (assembly GCA_937930605.1). GTDB lineage: Bacteria > Bacillota > Bacilli > Lactobacillales > Streptococcaceae > Streptococcus > Streptococcus oralis_CO. Next base: position 2,069 of record CALHBZ010000083.1, on the reverse strand, counting down.
GCCTCTGCTGTTATCGTACTAGATTTTATCTTTCCACTCATACCTCATTAATTATATATTGACCATATCATAACACAAAAATAGCATAATTTCACTCTAAAACAGAAGACATATCATACTCTAGCTCCTTAGAGATTTTGAGGTTCTTGCATCATCAAATACTACCCTTACAAATATCCAAATCACGGGAGAGACTAGGAAGTATTGTCAACCTAACAAAAAAGAGAGAACAAATCCGTTCTCCCCTGTTTTTAATCATTCACCAACCTGACTACGATTGATAAAACAGATAATATTTTATTTCTCTTCTTTCTTAGTCACTACAGTAAATCCTGAGACTGCTGCTAGCAAAACTAAGCCAGCTGCAGCCAATCCTGAAGAAGCTTGGGTACCTGTTTTTGGTAATTCAGCCTTTTTAGAGACTGTCTCAGTATGATAAACTGGTGTAGTATTTCCTACAGGTTTCACTTCTACCGGATTTTGAACTGGTGCTTTTGGTTTAAGTACCACATGCGCCTCTGCCAAGAAATCGTATTTTTCATTTACGACACGGTAAACACGACCTTCTTGGACAGTTTTAACAACATGATTTGTAAAATCACGATTTAAAAGACTAGAAAATTCTTGACTCATATCAAGGTAAAGGCCTTTTGTGCCTTCAACTAAAGATTTAAAAGTCGCTTCTTTGTATTTCATTCCTACAACTGATAGGGAAATATTTGCCGCCTTAAGTGCCTTGATTGTTTCGTCTACTGTTGGAATACCTGGAGTACTGAAATCAATACCTTCATCAGTAATCAAGAAAGCAAAACGACGATTATTAGAAGCTGTAGACCAATCGTAATCTTTTGAAGTTGCAATATGATGAAGAGGAGCTGTAGGCTCTTCTATTCCACCGCCTGTTCGAATAGATTTAAGAGCCTTAATGTATTCCTCCACATTCTTAGTGAATTTAGAACCATTAAAATCGAAATATTGAACATCCTTAGCAGACTCATACGCTATTAAACCAAGACGAGCATCAACCTTTTTACTAGCCAAATCACGAACAAAGTTCTCGATATTTTGCATAACATTCTGGATGGATGAATCCATTGAAACTGATTTATCAATAGCAAAAACGATATCCGCAGTACCAGATAGTTGTTTCGTGATTGTCACATCTGCTTCTTTCAAAACTTTTTCGATTCGAGTTTTTTTGACAGTCTGAGTTACATCCGCTACATATTCATCAGTCTCAATATGATCAGATGCAGTCTTTGTAGTGACAACTGGCGCTTTTTCTCCGACAGGAGTTCCTTTGGCAGCTAAGATAGTTGTCTCAACATTTACAGAAGCTTCTGCTTTAGCTACAGCTTCTGTGCCAGTTTCATTTTCTTTAGTATCAACTTTAGGTTTTGTAGAGGTTGTAGCCACCTTAACAACATCACCAGGTTGAGCTTTATCAGCTGGTACCACTGGAGTAGTTGCCTTAGCTTGGATTTCTTTTACAGTTTCATCAGCCAATTTGCTAGACGGAGTTTGCTTGGCCGTATCTGAACTTGTTTGAGCCAAATCGTTAGCTGTCTGACTAGGTTTTTTTACTTCATCAGCGCTTACTTGTCCCACTGCTACAACTACAGATGCTAAGGCTGCCGTAAGTAAAACTGACTTGCATTTCCAAAATAAAGAACGTTTATAACTTTTCATAAAAGCCTTCCCCTTTTTAAATAATATTGGAAATATGGTAGCAAATTAAGAGCATTTTGTCAAATAAAATGTTTGAATTATCACAAGATAGAGAATAGTCTTCCAAAGCTACTCCAAAACGTATTAACAAGAGCCGAGATGGCTTCTCCCACCGATTAAGTAGCTTTCTTCAGGGTGTGCCATAACATTATTCGTCTCACCTTTTATCTCTTATCTCCCTTTCATTTCTGCACCAAAGATGATTTTGCCTACCGACATCTCCGTTAGCTGCCTAGGGCTGTTATTGGTCACATCAAACACCTTTAACATGATCTCTTATAACATCGGCGCAAACAACTGGACAATTTCCTTGATCAAGCTTTGATACCAGCTTGTTTTGA
>CALHBZ010000082.1 GCA_937930605.1 Streptococcus oralis | reverse complement strand
GTTTGGTTTTCTCCGTTACTTCTAGTTTAGTAGAATACAAATTCACATCTTGGTCTGTCTTACCAGCTACATCACCTGAGAATTTAAGGGAATTTCCGCCATTGTAGGCATCTGTAAAGTCATATTCTGCACGAAGTTTTTCCCCCGTTGAAGTCTGCCACCAACGCCATGTTGGCAAGACTCCTGAAACAGAACGGTAGTTCCACTCAGAATCCTTAGAAACTTTGCCGTCTACAAACCACTTTCTACCATGACCTGTATTGAAAGAAGTAGTGAAGGTGCGTCCTACTGCTGGTGTGCGGTCCGCAACTAAATTAGCAATCCCATACCACTCTTTATCACCTGGTTTTTGAGCCGTTGGATCCCCTTGGTAACCTGTAAAGAAGATGTCTTCGTTCTTGTGGTAGTCTTCGCCTGTTTTTCCTAGACTGGTAATCGTATCTGGCGCAAAAAGTCCAAGTGACAAGCGCAACTTGCCCTTTTCATCTAAAAGAGCATCCCATTTGACTTTGGTCTTATAAGAGCCACCTTGTTGCAATTCTAAGCCTGCAAAGACATCATACTGGCTACGTTCCAGCCATTTTGCCATCTCTACAGAGTGGTCATTCTTTTCCTTGTTCCAGTTAAAATTGGCAAAAAATTGATCTGCAGGGACCTTGTCACCTTCTTTTTGCATAAACTGGTAGTTGTAGTCTCCCAAGCCATCTTCGTGGTATCGACCGTATTTGTAGGTCATGGCATCGTACCAAGCATACTTGATTGGGTGGTTGACTTTAGCTGCATATTCCTTTGTATAGAGCATGAATTGGCGCATTTTTTCACCAAGAGGTGCTACCAATTCCCCCGTTGTTTCTTGGTTGATGAAGTAGCCATCAAAACCATAGTATTTAGCAAGATCAACGAGTTTACGTGCAATCGGGAAGGTGCCATCCTCATCTTGTTTCAAGGCGGCGGCAAACTTCTCTTGGTCGGCAATGCTATTAGACCAGTTGAAAAAGAGTGTTCCATAAACAGGAACTCCGTTGCGGTGGCCTGCATCAATGACATCTGGAGTTGGAACTAGACCTTCCCAGAAGACCATTGAATCCAAGTATTGCCAATAGTCAAAAGCATAGGCCTTGAATTCTTCTCCACCAACAGAAGCGTGGTCTTTAGCCTTTGAGTTGGTATTTGCTAATGCCTGAACTTTGGCTCTTCTGCTTGCTTTTTCGTTAACCAACTGACCTCTATGGCGCTTGGCTAGTTCAACTGAGGAACGATTGATGGGATCATCCTCACGCGCACCCGGTTCCCATTTCAACAAATCCTCCCAAGAATTAAATTTGATTTCCTTTGGTTTTAATGTTCTTTCTGTATTTTTAGGGACATCTGGCTGGACTTCTTTTTCAGTCTTATTAGCCTCTGCTGCTGGCTTAGACTCATCCCCTTGGCTAGTTGCTTCAGGCTTTGATTCTATTTCCTTTTCAGACTTAGGTTTTGCTTCTGCAGATGGTGTTTCTGCAGCCACCTCACTTGCTTTTTCCTCTGGTTTAGCTGCGCTAGCTGCCTCTGCGGTTTCAGTAGTTGCAGCTTCATTGCTTGCTGGCGAAGCAGTTTCAGATGCTGTCGCTACTCCTTCTGCCTTTTCTGGCTTATTTTCTCTAGCATGGTCTCCTTCATGCTGCTTGTCAGCTTCATTAGTTGGATGCTCACTCTCTCCTGAAACAAGCTCTGTATTGGCTCCGCTATTTTCAGGAACTGCAGTTTCTTCAGCCAAGGCTGGACCAGCAAATAAAACAGCACCAATCATTAGCGAGCAGGCTCCTACTGATAACTTACGAATACTATAACGACAACGTCTTTCAAAAAATGGATTCTTCATTTTCTTCTCCTAAAAGATTGATTTTGTTGCACAAAAGAAAGCGCTTAACTTTCTTTATAAAATTTTTATCCCAATCACAGGGACCAAGATAATTCCTCCCTCATTTTAAAATATTTCTTTTAAATGTCAATATATAAAAGGAAATACCTATATCTAGGTTAGAAATTGGTAAAATTAATATAATCAAGGTCCATTCTAACGAATTTTCTTTCTAAAATCTTAGCTTAACACTTGTTAGATTTACTTTTATCCTTTAAAATAGAATAGGAGAAATTCCGTTATTATTTTTCGGAGGAAAAAGAAATGTCCATTAATTGGCAGGAAATTTTATTTCACTTTTTAGGAGGTCTAGGACTGTTTTTATACAGTATTAAGACTATGGGAGACGGTTTGCAACAAGCTGCTGGAGATCGCCTTCGTTTTTACATTGACAAGTACACCAGCAATCCCTTTTTAGGTGTTCTAGTCGGGATTGTCGTAACCGCCCTGATTCAGTCAAGTACAGGGGTTACAGTTATCACGGTTGGACTGGTCAGCGCTAGCCTTCTAACTCTTAGACAAGCTATCGGAATCATCATGGGAGCCAATATTGGAACCACCGTTACTTCCTTTATCATCGGTTTCAAGCTTGGCGAATATGCTTTACCCCTGATTTTCCTTGGAACCATGTTCCTCTTCTTTACAAAAAATAGAACAGCAAACAATATCGGACGCATCCTATTTGGTGTTGGGGGAATCTTCTACGCCCTCAACCTCATCAGTGCCGGTATGAGCCCACTTAAAGATTTACCACAATTCAAGGAATATATGGTAACCTTGGGACAAAATCCTATTTTAGGAGTGGTAGCCGGTGCAGTGATTACCGTCCTTATCCAAGCTTCTTCTGCGACAATTGGGATTTTGCAAGGTCTCTATGCAGGTGGGTTCCTTGATCTTAAAGGTTCTCTACCCGTTCTCTTCGGGGATAATATCGGGACAACCCTAACCGTTATTATTGCCGCAGCTGGAGCCAATGTCTCTGCAAAGCGCGTTGCAGCAACCCACGTTACCTTTAACGTTTTAGGAACTATTCTTTGCTTAATCTTATTAGGCCCCTTCACTGCTATGATCGAGTACTTCCAGGCACTCCTTCACCTCTCACCTGAGATGACCATTGCCTTCTCTCACGGTGCCTTTAACGTAAGTAATACTATTGTACAATTTCCATTCATCGGAGCTTTGGCCTACTTTGTAACCAAGCTCATCCCTGGTGAAGATGAAGTTGTCAAGTACGAGCCCCTTTATCTCGACGAACAACTTATCCAGCAATCTCCTTCTATCGCACTAGGAAATGCAAAAAAAGAACTCTTGCACTTGGGGAATTATGCAGCTAAAGCTTTTGACCTTTCTTATAACTATATCATCGGTTTGGATGAAAAGGTAGCTGAAAAAGGACACAAAACAGAGGAGGCCATCAATACCATCGATGAAAAACTCACTCGTTACCTCATCAGGCTCTCAAGCGAATCCTTAAGTCAGAAAGAAAGCGAAGTGTTGACCAACATCCTAGATTCATCTCGTGATTTGGAACGGATTGGAGATCACGCAGAAGGTTTGCTCAACCTAACAGACTATCTCCAACGCAAAGATGTTCATTTTTCTGAAGCTGCTCTAGAGGAATTAGCTGATATCTATCGAAAAACTACTGAGTTTATCAAGGATGCCCTTGATAGTGTTGAGAACAATGATATTGAAAAAGCTCAAAGCCTGATTGAACGCCATAAAGAAATCAACAATATGGAACGTATTCTCAGAAAGACCCATATCAAGCGCCTTAACAAGGGCGAGTGTTCAACACAAGCAGGGGTCAACTTTATCGACATCATTTCCCACTACACTCGCGTATCTGACCACGCCATGAACCTAGCTGAAAAGGTCATTGCCGAACAAATTTAATAAACAAGAAGCCACCTTGACTGAACTGCACCCCAAAAGTTAGACAGAAAAAATCTAACTTTTGGGGTCTTTTA
>CALHBZ010000081.1 GCA_937930605.1 Streptococcus oralis | reverse complement strand
CATGCTTTGGGATCTACTTATAAAGGACAACCGGCTGGTTCCATCGCTGACTTTACATCATTCTCATTCCATGCCGTTAAGAACTTTACAACGGCTGAGGGAGGAAGTGCCACTTGGAAAGCCAATCCAGCGATTGACGACGAAGAAATGTACAAGGAATTCCAAATCCTTTCCCTTCATGGTCAGACCAAAGATGCCCTTGCCAAGATGCAACTTGGCTCATGGGAATACGATATCGTAACCCCTGCCTACAAGTGCAACATGACGGATATCATGGCTTCCCTTGGTCTAGTACAATTGGATCGTTACCCTGTTTTGCTACAACGTCGTAAGGAAATCGTAGACCGTTATGATCGTGGTTTTGCTGGTTCTCGCATCCATCCATTAGCACACAAGACTGATACTGTCGAATCTTGTCGTCACCTCTACATCACACATGTTGAAGGAGCAAGCCTAGAAGAACGCAATCTCATCATCCAAGAATTGGCTAAAGCAGGAATTGCAAGTAACGTCCACTACAAACCGCTTCCACTCTTGACAGCCTATAAGAATCTTGGTTTTGATATGTCGAACTATCCTAAGGCCTATGCCTTCTTTGAAAATGAAATTACGCTCCCTCTTCACACGAAATTAAGCGATGAAGAAGTGGACTATATCATTGAGACTTTCAAAACAGTTTCTGAAAAAGTGCTAACTTTATCAAAAAAATCGTAAAAAAGTCTTGACAAAGATAGAACAATAACATATAATATTCTCGATAAATCAGAAAAGTAGTTATTTTTGATCTTCAGAGAGCCTGTGGTGATTGTGAACAGGTGGTTGGAAGTAGTGAAAGTGGGCTGATTTAAAAAATGAATTTGAAACAATAAAAATTCGGTGCGCACACCTTACAGTGCAACTTGTTGTTAGACAAGGCAGAGATGTAAAGGGGAATAATCCCTTTATAATTGAGGTGGCACCGCGTTACCAACGCCCTCACACGGAAGTAGATTCTGTGTGTGGGCTTTTTTCATATCTTGAAATCAATACAAAAAGAGGAAAAAATTATGACAACTAAAGGTTATTTTGGACAATTTGGTGGTAGTTTTGTACCGGAGCCGATTCAGGCTTTGTTGGATGAGTTGGAAGTGACATTTGACAAGTACAAGGATGATCCAGAATTTTTGGCAGAATTTCGCCATTACTTGAAGGATTATTCAGGTCGCGAAACACCGCTTTATTTTGCGGAAAGTTTGACAGATCACCTAGGTGGCGCTAAGATTTATCTCAAGCGCGAAGACCTTAACCATCTGGGTTCTCACAAGCTCAATAACGTTTTAGGACAAATCTTACTTGCTAAACGTATGGGCAAAAAACGGGTTATCGCAGAAACAGGGGCTGGTCAGCACGGGGTTGCGACGGCAGCAGCTGCAGCTAAGTTTGGTATGGCCTGTGATGTCTACATGGGGGCAGAAGATGTGGAACGTCAACGTCTCAATGTTTTCCGTATGGAGATGATGGGAGCAACTGTTCACGCAGTTGAAACGGGAACGAGAACTCTTAAGGATGCGGTTGATGCAGCCTTTGGAGCATGGATGAATGACCTTGAAGCCTTCTATGTTTTAGGATCTGCTGTGGGACCTCATCCGTATCCAACCATTGTCCATGAGTTCCAAAAGGTCATCAGTGAAGAATCTCGTCGTCAAATCTTGGAAAAAGAAGGTCGCTTGCCAGACTACGTTATTGCCTGTGTAGGTGGTGGTTCCAATGCCATTGGTGCTTTTTCACAGTATGTGGCTGATGAAGAAGTTAAATTGGTTGGGGTCGAAGCTGCTGGTCATGGACTTGATACAGACAAGCACGCAGCTACTATGACAAAAGGTAGTGTCGGTATTGTCGACGGAATGAAGACCTATGCAGTCTTTAAGGAAGACGGAGAGCTGGCGCCAGTTTACTCTATCTCAGCTGGTTTGGATTATCCAGGCGTTGGCCCAGAACACGCCTACTTTAAAGATTCAGGTCGCGTGGAATATGTGGCAGCGACGGATGAAGAAGCTGTCCAAGCCCTGCTCCTTCTCAGCAAGACAGAAGGGATTATCCCAGCGATCGAAAGTTCACACGCTATCGCAGAAGCAGTTAAACGTGCACCGAAACTAAGTAAAGATGAGATTATCATCATCAATGTCTCTGGTCGTGGAGACAAGGACGTAGCTGCAATTGCAGACTACCTAGAAGCTAAAAAATAATAGATGGAAAAATTACAGTCCTTTCTCTCACAGAGAGCTTGTGGTTGCTGGAAACAAGCAGAGAAAGCTGTAAGGTTGGGTCCATCTGAAACGAGAGAAGAAAACATAATTCTCAAGGGAGTGCCCTTTATCGCACAGCCTGTTACAAGAGGTATCTGAGACAGGAATGAGAGATAGGAGAAATCTTATAATTGAGGTGGCACCGCGAATTTCGTCCTCACGCAAGTTAGTTTGCGTGGGGATTTTTCATATAGTCACCACGAACTAGAATTGAAAGGGAAATTACAATGGAACGAATCATTCATGGAGATGTCTTATCGCCAATCTTGGCTTATATGCGCCTAAAGGGGCAACACAAGGTTATCTTAGAGAGTATTCCGAGAGACAAGGAAACAGCTCGTTTTTCTATCCTAGCCTATAATCCAGTTTTTGAGATTAAGTTTGAAAATGGAGTTCTTTATCAAAATGGGCAAGTAATTGATCGTGATCCCTTGGATTTCCTTTATCAAGTAACTCATAAGAGTCAGCACCATTCAGACCTACCTTTTGGTGGAGGAGCTATTGGCTTTGTTGGTTACGATATGATTTCGCTTTATGAAGAAATTGGTCAAATTCCTGAGGATACAATTGGGACGCCAGACATGCATTTCTTTGTCTATGAGAGTTACATGGTCTTTGATCACAAGAAGGAAAAAATCCATGTCATCGAGGATGCTCTCTATAGCGAGCGCAGTCAAGAAGACTTGGAAAAAGCCTTGAATCAAGTGCTTGAGGAATTACGCATTCCTGCTCCAAATGAATTTGAAGACTTGTATCTATCACCGCTTGACTTCAGACCCCATATCGCCCCTCAGAAGTTTGAGGAAATGGTAGAAAGGGCTCGTGACTTGATTCGTAACGGCGATATGTTCCAATGCGTGCTCAGTCAGCGTTTCTCAGCAGAAGTGACTGGAAATCCATTTGACTTCTACAGAAATCTTCGCGTGACCAATCCATCTAATTACCTCTATTTCTATGATTTTGGGGATTATCAAATCATCGGTGCCAGTCCAGAAAGTTTAGTTTCTGTCAAAAATAGTATCGTGACAACTAATCCGATTGCGGGTACGCGACCAAGAGGGGCCACGGATGAAGAGGACAAGGCTTTGGCGACGGACCTCCTTTCGGATGAAAAGGAAACAGCAGAACATCGAATGTTAGTGGACTTGGGCCGTAACGATATTGGCCGCATCTCTGAAACGGCAAGTGTCCAAGTTACCAAGTATATGGAAGTGGAGTTCTTCCGCTATGTCATGCATTTGACTAGTGTGGTCAAGGGGCGTTTGCTTCCAGAACTCACTGCCATGGATGCCTTGAAAGCTACACTTCCAGCTGGAACAGTTTCAGGAGCTCCAAAGATTCGAGCTATGAGACGCATCTATGAACTGGAAACAGAAAAACGTGGCGTATACGCAGGAGCAATCGGATACTTGTCTGCGACGGGTGATATGGATTTGGCCATTGCCATCCGAACGATGATTCTTAAAAATCAAAGAGCCTATGTGCAGGCCGGGGCAGGGATTGTCTATGACTCTATCGCGCAAAACGAATACCAAGAAACCATTAACAAAGCAAAATCTATGACTAGAATTGGAGAACTAAGAC
>CALHBZ010000080.1 GCA_937930605.1 Streptococcus oralis | reverse complement strand
GTGATATTCGAATTATCATGGACTTGGTGGTCAATCATACCTCGGATGAGCATGCTTGGTTTGTCGAGGCCTGTGAAAATCCTGGCAGCCCCGAGCGAGACTACTATATCTGGCGGGATGAGCCCAACGATCTAGATTCTATCTTTAGTGGGTCTGCCTGGGAATACGATGAAAAATCGGGTCAGTACTATCTCCACTTTTTCAGCAAGAAACAGCCTGATCTCAACTGGGAGAATGAAAAACTTCGCCAGAAAATCTATGAGATGATGAACTTCTGGATTGATAAGGGCATCGGTGGTTTCCGTATGGATGTCATTGACATGATTGGCAAGATTCCTGATGAGAAGGTAGTCAATAACGGTCCCATGCTCCATCCCTATCTCAAGGAGATGAACCAGGCGACTTTTGGGGATAAGGATCTCTTGACGGTGGGAGAAACTTGGGGGGCGACGCCAGAAATTGCCAAGCTCTACTCTGATCCAAAGGGTCAAGAATTGTCTATGGTCTTCCAGTTTGAGCATATCTGTCTTCAGTATCAGGAAGGACAACCTAAGTGGCACTATCAAAAAGAGCTGAATATCAGTAAGTTGAAAGAAATCTTCAACAAATGGCAGACAGAGTTAGGAGTTGAAGATGGCTGGAATTCCCTCTTCTGGAACAACCATGACCTTCCTCGTATTGTCTCTATCTGGGGAAATGACCAAGAATACCGCGAAAAATCTGCCAAAGCCTTCGCAATCTTGCTTCATCTCATGAGAGGGACTCCATATATCTACCAAGGTGAGGAGATTGGGATGACCAACTATCCATTTGAAACACTTGATCAAGTAGAAGATATTGAATCCCTTAATTATGCGCGTGAGGCTCTTGAAAAAGGTGTTCCGATGGAAGAAATCATGGACAGTATTCGTGTCATTGGACGTGATAATGCCCGTACCCCAATGCAATGGGATAAGAGCAAAAACGCTGGTTTCTCAACAGGTCAACCTTGGTTAGCCGTTAATCCAAACTACGAAGAAATCAACGTTCAAGAAGCACTGGCAAATCCGGATTCTATCTTCTATACCTATCAGAAACTCATCCAGATCCGTAAGGAGAACAGCTGGTTGATTCGAGCTGATTTTGAATTACTCGATACGGCTGATAAGGTCTTTGCCTATATCCGTAAGAACGGTGACCGTCGCTTCCTAGTCGTGGCCAATTTGTCCAATGAAAAACAAAACTTTTCAGTAGAAGGAAAAGTTAAATCGGTCTTGATTGAAAACACTGTGGCTCAAGAAACAGTTGAGAAACAGACCTTGGCTCCATGGGATGCTTTCTGTGTGGAAATGACTGACTAAAATGAGCAAACCTCAAGCTTTTGAAGCTTGAGGTTTTTTACTAAAAATTGTGTAGGAAAATCTTTAAAAAATATTTGTTAGAATTTTCTAAAAAATTATCCGAAAGTCCTTGCTTTTCTAAAAAAATAGGGTATAATGGTGAAAACACTATCTTTAAGGAGATTACTTATGAGATCGAAAAAGTGGCTCTTAGGAGCAGGTGCTGTCTTGAGTGCGGCCCTTCTGTTAACCGCTTGTGGACAAAGTGAAAAAAAGGCTGATGCTCCCAAGACATTTTCTTATGTCTATGCAATAGATCCATCATCTTTGGACTACAGTGTGACGAGCAAGAGCTCAACTTCTGACGTTATAGCCAACGTTGTCGATGGCCTTTTGGAAAATGATAAGTATGGAAACTTGATTCCGTCGCTTGCAGAAGACTGGTCCGTTTCTAAAGATGGCTTGACCTATACCTACAAACTTCGTAAGGGTGTGAAGTGGTATACTTCTGAAGGAGAAGAGTATGCTGAAGTCAAGGCGCAGGATTTTGTTACTGGTCTGAAACACGCAGCTGATGGTAAATCAGACGGTCTCTCTCTCCTTCAAGACTCTATCAAGGGTTTGGCTGCCTACATCAGTGGAGAAAGCAATGATTTCTCTACTGTAGGAGTTAAGGCTGTTGACGATTATACGGTTGAATATACGCTCAACAAACCAGAAAGTTTCTGGAACTCTAAAGTTACAACTGCAACCATGCTTCCAGTTAATGAAGAATTCTTGAATTCTAAAGGGAGCGACTACGGTGCGCCAACACCATCAAGTATTCTTTATAACGGACCTTATTTCTTGAAATCATTGACTTCAAAATCAGTCATTGAGTATGAAAAGAATCCAAACTACTGGGACAAGGACAATGTTAAGATTGACAACATCAAACTAACCTTCTATGATGGTTCCGACCAAGAATCCTTGATTCGTAGCTTTACACAAGGTGCCTATACAACAGCTCGTCTCTTCCCAACAAGCTCAAACTTTGAGTCAACTAAGAAAGAGTACGGTGATAAGATTGTCTACAGTCCACAAGAAGCGACAAGCTACTACCTAACTGTTAACGTAAACCGCCAGTCTTATAATAAAACAGCCAAAACCGACGAGGCTCAAAAAACATCAACAAAAGAAGCTCTTCTCAACAAGAACTTCCGTCAGGCCTTGAACTTTGCCCTTGACCGTCACTCTTACACGGCTCAGTTGAATGGTGAAGAAGGTGCGGACAAAATTATCCGTAACAGTCTAGTACCTCATGACTATGTTCAAGTAGGTGAAAAGACATTTGGAGAGTTGGCACAGGCAGAGTTGGTTTCTTACGGTGACCAGTGGAAAGATGTAGCCCTTACAGATGGCAAGGATACGATTTACAGTCCTGAAAAAGCTAAGGCAGCCTTTGCTAAGGCCAAGGCAGAATTGCAGGCTAAGGGTGTGACCTTCCCAATCCGTTTGGATGTTCCAGTTGAACAGACTGATGTCATTGCCGTTCAGCAGACGAACTCACTCAAGCAGTCTATCGAATCAACACTCGGAACTGAGAATGTCATTGTCGATGTCCTTCAAATGACCGATAATGAAAAAATGAGCATTACGTCTCAAGCTAAGGTTCCATCTCAAAAAGACTATGACTTGAATGGAACTGGTTGGGGACCAGACTATCAAGACCCAGCTACCTACCTAAACATTCTTGATGCTAAGAAGGGTTCTGCCCTTAAACACTTGGGGATCACTCGTGGAAAGGATCCAGAAGTGATGGCTCAAGTCGGTTTAGATGAATACAAGAAACTCTTGGATGATGCTGCAGCTGAAACAAGCGATCTCAATAAGCGTTATGAGAAATATGCTAAAGCTCAAGCTTGGGTATCTGATAGTTCGCTCTTGATCCCAGTTGCCTCTTCAGGTGGTTCTCCAACTGTTAGTCGTACTGTACCATTCTCAAAAGCATACTCTCAAGTCGGAATCAAGGGAGACCCATTTGTCTTCAAAGGTTTGGAGTTGCAAAATGATGTCGTGACTACAAAAGAATACGAAGAAGCTCTTAAGAAATGGCAGAAAGAAAAAATTGAAACAAATGCCAAATACCAAAAAGAGTTAGAAAAACACGTTAAATAATGTATAAGAAAGGAAGATGTATATTGCTTGCGCTTCCTTTCTTTTTATTTGAGTAGGTTAATCATTTGTTAGAAAACCATAAACTTTACAATTTAGGATAAATTTGATAAAATATACCTATGTTATAAAAAGTGACATAAAGGAGTAGAGGATGAACATGAAAAAAAG
>CALHBZ010000079.1 GCA_937930605.1 Streptococcus oralis | reverse complement strand
TACCAACGTAAGGTGCTTTTGGATCAATCAATGGCACAGCCTGACGTTGCATGTTAGCACCCATGAGGGCACGGTTGGAGTCATCGTTTTCCAAGAAAGGAATACATGCGGTTGCAACGGCAACTACCTGTTTTGGTGACACGTCCATGTAGTCAACCACTTCTACTGGATACTCTTGGTTGACCCCTTGGTGACGTCCCATGACAACCTTCTCAGCAAAAGTACCATCTTCGTTGAGACGAGAGTTAGCCTGTGCTACAGTAAATTCATCTTCTTCATCGGCTGTCAACCAAACAATCTCGTTGGTAACAACACCTGTTTTACGGTCAACCTTACGGTATGGTGTTTGAACAAAACCATATTTGTTCAAGTGTCCGTAAGATGATAAGTTATTGATCAAACCGATGTTAGGTCCTTCAGGTGTCTCGATTGGGCACATACGACCATAGTGAGTGTAGTGCACGTCACGTACTTCATATCCAGCACGGTCACGAGTCAAACCACCAGGTCCCAAGGCTGACAAACGGCGTTTGTGAGACAACTCAGAAAGTGGGTTGTGTTGGTCCATGAACTGTGACAACTGTGATGAACCAAAGAATTCTTTGACTGCAGCCGTTACAGGACGGATGTTAATGATTTGTTGCGGTGTCAAAACTTCATTGTCCTGAACAGACATACGCTCACGGACATTACGTTCCATACGAGAAAGTCCAAGACGAACTTGGTTGGCAAGCAATTCACCAACTGCACGGATACGACGGTTCCCAAGGTGGTCGATATCATCTACACGTCCGATACCTTCCGCCAAGTTAAGGAAGTAGCTCATCTCTGCAAGAATATCCGCAGGAGTGACAACACGAACCTTGTCATCTGGATTGGCATTTCCGATGATGGTTACAACACGGTCTGGATCCGTTGGCGCAACAACCTTGAATTTTTGAAGGACAACCGGTTCTGTCAGAACAGCTGCATCGTTTGGAATATAAACGATCTTGTTCAAGTCGCCATCCAAGTGGTGCTCGATGCTTTCAATCACGCTACGAGTCATAACGGTTCCAGCTTCGACCAAGATTTCTCCTGTTTCAGGATCTACCAATGGCTCAGCGATGGTTTGGTTGAGCAAGCGTGTTTTTATATTGAGTTTTTTATTGATTTTGTAGCGACCAACGGCTGCCAAATCGTAACGACGTGGATCAAAGAAACGAGCCACAAGCAAGCTACGTGAGCTTTCGGCAGTCTTAGGCTCACCTGGACGAAGGCGTTCGTAGATTTCCTTCAATGCTTCGTCTGTACGAGAGTCCATTGGGTTCTTGTGGATATCTTTTTCAACAGTATTGCGAACCAATTCGCTGTCACCAAAGATATCAAATATTTCATCATCACCTGAGAAACCAAGAGCACGAACCAAGGTCGTAAATGGAATCTTACGAGTACGGTCGATACGAGTGTAGGCAATGTCTTTTGAGTCGCTTTCCAGTTCCAACCAAGCTCCACGGTTAGGGATAACAGTTGAACCGTAGCCCACTTTACCGTTCTTATCTACTTTATCATTAAAGTAAACACCAGGAGAACGAACCAACTGAGATACGATGATACGTTCACCACCATTGATGATGAAGGTGCCCATTTCTGTCATGATTGGGAAATCCCCAAAGAAGACTTCTTGGGTCTTGATTTCGCCAGTTTCCTTGTTGATCAAGCGGAAGGTTACAAAAATGGGTGCTGAGTAGCTAGCATCGTGAATACGAGCTTCTTCTAACGTGTATTTTGGTTCCTTGATTTCATATCCAACAAATTCCAACTCCATTGTGTCTGTGAAGTTTGAAATTGGCAATACATCTTCAAACACTTCCTTAAGACCGTGGTCTAGGAAAGCTTTGAATGAATCCGTTTGAATTTCAATCAAATTTGGTAAGTCAAGAACTTCTTTGATTCTTGAAAAACTACGACGGGTACGATGTTTCCCGTATTGAACGTCATGTCCTGCCAAGATGATTCTCCTTTGTAAATAAAGTTCCAAGCCTTATCAATCAGGCTATTGATTATCGTCAAATGGTTGTTAAACCTCTATCACCTCGTCCTTTTGATAAATTTTCAGAATCTTTAAATCTTCGTTACAAAGACTCAAAAAGCCGAAAAAAAGCACAAAAAGAGCAGCTAAATCCGACTTTTTCAGGAGATTTAACTGCTGTGAGTCCTGTCTGGACAATATTTCAGACAAAACCTACGACAAATGATTACTCTTATTATACCTCATTGGACAAGATTTTTCAAGATTTTTTTACCATTTTTCAAACAATCTTTTCCTATAAAATGGTTTAACATTTCAAAAGAATTAATCATAAAATTTTCTCTCAAAAATCAGGAAAACGCTTGCACAAATGTTTACCTCATGCTATACTGATAAGGAATAACTACACAAGGAGAATTGTGATGAAAAAGAACCCATCTCAAGCTGAGAAAAAAATGATTTACGGTATCCGTTCCTTGAAGAACGGAACTGGTTCTGTCCTTATTGGTGCCAGCATTGTCTTGCTTTCTGCTACAATGCCAACTATTTCGGCTAACGAAAACCTGCCTCAAACTCAGGAGAATACCAGCACTGTGACCAAGGCACCTACCGAGACTGAAGCAAGTCAAACACAAGAGCAAAGTCCAGTTTCTGAACAAAACAATGCAAACGCTTCCCTTGATGCTAAAAAAGAAACCCCAGCAACTGAAACGGCTCTAACAGCCGAGACACCTAAAAAAGATGACGCTACTCCAAGCCAACCTAACAGCAAGGAAGAGAAAGTAGATACCAGCACTTCGACACCAAGTTCAGATCAAAAACCACAAGCTGACACATCCTCTGAAGAACCCATCGCAGACAACCACTTCCGCATCCACGTAAAAAAACTCCCTGAAGAAAACAAGGATTCTCAAGGCCTTTGGACTTGGGACGATGTTGAAAAACCTTCTGAAAACTGGCCCAATGGAGCCAAGTCCTTCAAGGATGCTAAGAAAGATGACTACGGCTATTATCTCGATGTCAAACTCAAGAATGAGCAAGCCAAGAAGGTTAGCTTCCTCATCAACAATACCAAAGGGAATAACCTTACTGGTGACCGTTCAGTAGAGCGCCTTTCTCCAAAAATGAATGAGGCTTGGCTAGATGAAAACTATAAGGTATATAACTACCGTCCTCAGCCAGCGGGAACAGTCCGTGTCAACTACTACCGTACCGATGGCAACTATAACAAGAAATCTCTCTGGTATTGGGGCGATGTCAAGAATCCAAGCAGTGGAGAATGGCCTGACGGAACAGACTTCACTGCAACTGGAAAACATGGCCGTTACATTGACATTCCACTCAATGAAGCTGCAAGAGAATTTGGATTTTTATTACTAGACGAAAGCAAGAAAGGCGATGATGTGAAAATCAGAAAAGAAGATTATAAGTTCACAGATCTAAAAAATCACAGTCAAATCTTCCTCAAAGATGATGACGAAACCATCTACACTAACCCCTACTATGTGCACGACATCCGCATGACTGGTGCCCAACACGTGGCCAAGTCTCGTATCGAAAGCAGTTTTTCTACCCTCGTTGGAGCTAAGAAAGAAGACATTCTTAAACACTCCAATATCACTGACCATCAAGGGAACAAAGTAGCTATCACAGACGTGGAAGTGGATGAGGCTGGTAAGAAAGTGACCTACATCGGCGACTTCTCTGACACCCAACACCCATACACTGTCAGCTACAATTCAGACCGTTTTACCACACGTTCAAGCTGGCGCCTCAAGGATGAGACCTACAGTTACGATGGCCCACTCGGCGCAACCCTAAAAGAAGATGGCAAGCGGGTCGACCTTACCCTCTGGTCTCCAAGTGCTGATAAGGTTTCAGTTGTCGTCTACGACAAGAAAGACCCTGAAAAAGTGGTCGGAACTGTCGCTCTTGAAAAAGGAGAAAAAGGAACCTGGAAACAAACTTTGGACGCAAACTCAGGTCTAGGTATCAGCAACTACACTGGCTATTACTACCACTACCAGATCGAGCGTCAAGGTAAAACCGTTCTCGTTCTCGACCCTTATGCCAAATCGCTAGCAGCTTGGAACAGTGATCTAGCAAAAACAGATGCAGCTCATAAGGTAGCTAAAGCCGCCTTTGTCGATCCATCCAAATTAGGCCCACAAGACTTGACCTACGGTAAGATTCGCAACTTCAAATCGCGCGAAGATGCGGTCATCTATGAAGCTCATGTCCGTGACTTTACTTCCGATCCTGCCATCGCAAAAGATTTGACCAAGCCATTTGGTACCTTTGAAGCCTTTATCGAAAAACTAGACTATCTCAAAGACTTGGGTGTGACCCATATCCAACTCCTTCCAGTCTTGTCCTACTACTTTGTCAATGAATTGAAGAACCAAGAACGCTTGTCTGCCTACGCTTCAAGCAACAGCAACTACAACTGGGGATATGACCCTCAAAACTACTTCTCCTTGACTGGTATGTACTCTAGTGATCCCAAGGATCCAGAAAAACGTATCGCCGAATTCAAAAATCTCATCAACGAAATCCATAAACGTGGTATGGGGGCTATCTTGGATGTGGTCTACAACCATACTGCTAATCTCGATATCTTTGAAGACCTAGAGCCAAACTACTATCACTTTATGGATGCAGACGGAACTCCACGTACTAGCTTTGGAGGCGGTCGTTTGGGAACAACCCACTACATGTCTAAACGTGTCTTGGTAGACTCTATCAAGTATCTGGTTGAAACTTACAAAGTTGATGGTTTCCGTTTCGATATGATGGGAGATCACGATGCGGCTTCGATCGAAGAAGCTTACAAGGCTGCACGCGCCCTCAATCCAAATCTGATCATGCTAGGTGAAGGCTGGAGAACCTATGCTGGAGACGAAAACACGCCTACTAAAGCTGCTGACCAAGATTGGATGAAACATACCGATACGGTTGCGGTCTTTTCAGACGATATCCGTAACAACCTCAAGTCTGGCTATCCAAACGAAGGTCAACCTGCTTTTATCACAGGTGGAAAACGCGATATCAATACCATCTTTAAAAATCTGATTGCTCAACCAACTAACTTTGAAGCAGACAGTCCTGGAGATGTTATCCAGTATATCGCAGCCCATGATAACTTGACCCTCTTTGACATCATTGCCCAGTCTATCAAAAAAGATCCTAGCAAGGCGGAAAACTACGCTGAGATCCATCGCCGTTTGCGACTTGGAAACCTCATGGTCTTGACTGCTCAAGGAACTCCGTTTATCCACTCTGGGCAGGAATACGGACGTACCAAACAATTCCTAGATCCAGCCTACAAGACTCCTGTCTCAGAGGATAAGGTGCCAAACAAGTCTCACTTGTTGCGTGATAAGGACGGCAAGCCATTTGTCTATCCTTACTTTATCCACGACTCTTACGACTCTAGTGATGCTGTCAACAAGTTTGATTGGACCAAGGCAACAGATGGCAAAGCTTTTCCTGAAAATGTCAAGAGCCGTGACTACATGAAAGGCTTGATTGCCCTTCGTCAATCTACAGACGCCTTCCGACTCAAGAGTTTACAAGATATCAAAGAGCGCGTCCAGCTCATTACAGTCCCAGGCCAAAATGGTGTGGAAAAAGAGGACGTAGTAATTGGCTATCAAATCACTGCTCCAAACGGTGATATCTACGCAGTCTTTGTCAATGCAGATGATAAGGCTCGTGAATTCAACTTAGGAACTGCCTTTGCTCACTTGAGAAAGGCTGAAGTCCTAGCAGATGAAAACCAAGCAGGACCAGTAGGAATCGCTAACCCTCAAGGTCTTAAATGGACTGAAAAAGGGTTGCAATTGAATGCCCTAACTGCTGTTGTTCTCCGCTTGTCTCAAGGTGGTGCCATCGTTGCTCCAGCTGTGGAAGAAA
>CALHBZ010000078.1 GCA_937930605.1 Streptococcus oralis | reverse complement strand
ACTGGACTTATCACACTTTATCAAGGTCAAAACCACTCAATTTACTACTAATTTACTACTTATGAATGAGCTTTGATACGACGATTTATCCTTGAAAAGTGAAGATATAAAGATACTTCCAATAAAATTTGAATATTTAATAGGTAGACACTTCAAAAAATGAGGTGTCTATTTTTTTACCCGATTTTGAAAGGAAGTGAACTTATGAAAACAAAAAATCAAGAATCAAAAGGTCGTTCCCCACTCTTTAAGACCATCAAACATTCATTCAGCCAATAAAAAAGAAAGGATAGGTAAAAATATGGAACTTAAATTTGTGATTCCCAACATGGAAAAAACATTCGGCAATTTAGAATTTGCTGGCGAGGATAAAGTCGTTCAGCGAAGAATCAACGGACGGCTAACTGTCTTATCAAGAAGCTATAATCTCTATTCTGATGTTCAAAGAGCAGATGATATTGTGGTGGTGCTTCCTGCTGAAGCTGGCGAAAAACATTTCGGCTTTGAGGAACGTGTGAAGTTAGTCAATCCACGTATTACCGCAGAGGGCTACAAAATCGGCACTCGTGGTTTTACAAATTACCTTTTACATGCTGACGACATGATAAAAGAATAAAGAAAGAGAGGAAAAATGATGAGATTAGCAAATGGCATTGTATTAGATAAAGACACGACTTTTGGAGAATTGAAATTCTCTGCTCTACGTCGTGAAGTGAGAATCCAAAATGAAGACGGGTCGGTTTCAGATGAAATCAAGGAACGTACCTATGACTTAAAATCCAAAGGACAAGGACGCATGATTCAAGTAAGTATTCCTGCCAGCGTGCCTTTGAAAGAGTTTGATTATAACGCACGGGTGGAACTTATCAATCCCATTGCGGACACCGTTGCTACTGCCACCTATCAAGGAGCAGATGTTGACTGGTATATCAAGGCAGACGATATTGTGCTGACAAAGGATTCTAGTTCATTCAAAGCTCAACCACAAGCAAAGAAAGAACCGACACAAGACAAATAGTCGCTAGGTAGAAAGGAGACTTTTTCGCATGAAACAGCGTGGTAAAAGGATTCGCCCATCTGGTAAAGATTTAGTCTTTCATTTTACGATAGCGTCACTCCTGCCTGTTTTCCTGCTGGTTGTCGGACTGTTTCATGTGAAGACAATCCAGCAGATCAACTGGCAGGATTTTAACCTATCACAAGCAGATAAGATTGACATTCCCTATTTAATTATCAGTTTCAGTGTCGCAATTCTTATCTGCTTGCTGGTAGCGTTTGTATTCAAACGGGTTCGCTATGATACGGTTAAACAACTTTACCACCGTCAAAAACTGGCAAAGATGATACTTGAAAACAAGTGGTATGAATCTGAACAGGTCAAAACAGAGGGTTTCTTTAAAGATAGTGCTGGTCGTACAAAGGAAAAGATAACCTACTTCCCTAAAATGTATTATCGACTTAAAAATGGCTTGATACAGATACGGGTGGAAATCACGCTGGGAAAATATCAAGACCAACTCTTACACTTGGAAAAGAAATTAGAGAGTGGCTTGTACTGTGAGCTGACGGATAAAGAGTTAAAGGATTCCTATGTGGAATATACTTTGCTCTATGACACCATAGCCAGTCGTATTTCTATTGATGAAGTAGAAGCTAAAGATGGTAAACTTCGCTTAATGAAAAACGTATGGTGGGAATATGATAAGCTCCCTCATATGTTGATTGCTGGTGGTACAGGTGGCGGTAAAACTTACTTTATACTGACACTGATTGAAGCCTTGCTTCATACAGATTCAAAACTGTATATTCTTGACCCGAAAAATGCTGACCTTGCGGACTTAGGTTCTGTGATGGCAAATGTCTACTATAGAAAAGAAGACTTGCTTTCTTGCATTGAAACATTCTATGAAGAAATGATGAAACGTAGTGAGGAAATGAAGCAGATGAAGAACTATAAGACTGGCAAAAATTATGCTTACTTAGGTCTCCCGGCACACTTCTTAATCTTTGATGAATACGTCGCTTTCATGGAAATGCTGGGAACAAAAGAAAACACCGCAGTTATGAATAAGCTGAAACAGATTGTCATGTTAGGTCGTCAAGCTGGCTTCTTTCTAATACTGGCTTGTCAACGTCCAGACGCAAAATATTTAGGCGACGGAATCCGTGATCAGTTTAATTTCAGAGTGGCTTTAGGTCGTATGTCTGAAATGGGCTATGGCATGATGTTTGGCAGTGACGTACAAAAGGATTTCTTCTTAAAGCGAATCAAAGGTCGTGGCTATGTTGATGTAGGAACAAGTGTCATATCAGAGTTTTATACTCCCCTTGTACCAAAAGGA
>CALHBZ010000077.1 GCA_937930605.1 Streptococcus oralis | reverse complement strand
ACTTGCCTTGAGTTTGTTTGGATTTAATATTGCCAAGCGTCGATTTGATCATGGTTTGTATCAATTTTTCGCATCAGCTCTAGGATTCTCTCTCATATTTTATCCAATTGGCTACTATACTGTATTAACAGGAACTTTTGGTGATGCGATTGGCCATACCTTGTATCCAGTAGTAACCCTTGGCTTCCTTTCAAATACCAAGTTGATTGATAACGCTGCTTTTTATGGCTTGTTAGCCCTTGCTTTAGGGTTGTTGACATTGATTGTTTCAGGAATTGTTCAATCTAAACCTGCTAAGCAGTATGCAGTCTCAATAATGGCTAGCTTGGGCTTGCTAGTAAGTCTTATCCTGTTAATTCTTTCGAAAGAACCTTTACATGGATCGCGTTTGGCAGTAGTTTTGCCCTTTCTGACATTGTTATTGCTAACTAATATTAAAGAAGGGCTTCCTGGCCGTACGAGTCGTAGACGAAGTACAGAATCCTCATCGCTCTTTGGTCGCTACCTCAAGGGAAATTTCTATCTACCATTAGTTGCGATAGTCTATTTACTTTTCCTACCCGTTTTGAGTCGCTATATTTCGCATCCAAGTACTTATCAGGAACGCGAGCAGCTTGCTAGCTTGGTTAAACAGCAAACGAGTTCTGAGGATCGTGTCTATGCTTGGGATGATCGTCCAGATTTTTATCGAGCAAGTGAACGACTGGCTCCGACTTCTCTAGTAACACCAACACTCTATACTGCAAGTGATGAGAATAAAAGTAAACTAGTCAATGACTTAAAAGAGACCCCACCTAAGATGATTTTGGTCAATCAAAAAGTCACATTATGGCCAGATGTAGAAAACTTGCTCAGTGAAAAATACGAACTTGTCAAGACAGATACTAGTCAATTCAAGCTTTATAAATCTAAATAACAAATCAATATCTTGTGTTTTTTTAAAAATTTTATATTTTTTAACACAAGATATTGATTTTTCTTTTTTGAGTGGTATAATATCATTTAAGAAGAAAAATAGAAAAGAGCCTGGATATGATTGTATTAGAAGAAAACCTTGCAACCGTTCCCACTTTGTTCGTTGAAAAACGAGATGGTAGACGTGTAGTGTTTGATATAGACAAGATTGACAAAGCGCTCCACAAGGCGGCTGACAAAGTCATGGATGTGACACCCTTGGTTGAAAGACGTCTCAATGGATTGCTTGAGCGTATTGTTGCGGAAATTCACAGTCGTTTCCCTCAAGGTGTCAAGATTTACGAGATTCAAAATATCGTAGAACATGAACTCCTTGAAGCCAAAGAATATGCGCTGGCTGAGGAGTATATCACTTATCGAACACAAAGGGATTTTGAGCGCTCAAAAGCGACAGATATCAACTTTAGCATTCATAAACTTCTCAATAAAGACCAGGCAGTTGTCAATGAAAATGCCAATAAAGACAGCGATGTCTTCAACACCCAGCGCGATTTGACAGCAGGGATTGTTGGGAAATCAATCGGACTGCAAATGCTTCCTAAGCACGTAGCCAATGCTCACCAAAAAGGGGATATTCACTATCATGACTTGGACTACAGCCCCTACACACCGATGACCAACTGCTGTTTGATTGATTTTAAAGGTATGTTGGAAAATGGTTTTAAGATTGGGAATGCTGAGGTAGAGAGTCCCAAGTCTATCCAGACTGCGACAGCTCAAATTTCACAAATCATCGCCAACGTTGCTTCTAGCCAGTACGGGGGCTGTTCAGCTGACCGTATCGATGAAGTCTTGGCTCCTTATGCAGAGAAGAATTATCAAAAACACCTCAAGGATGCGGAAGAGTGGGTCTTACCTGACAAGTGGGAAGATTACGCTTGGAAGAAAACGCAAAAGGACATCTACGATGCCATGCAATCTTTGGAGTATGAAATCAACACTCTCTTCACTTCAAATGGACAAACACCTTTTACTTCACTAGGTTTTGGTCTGGGAACCAATCGTTTTGAGCG
>CALHBZ010000076.1 GCA_937930605.1 Streptococcus oralis | reverse complement strand
GATCTTGGTTCTGCAAAATGGTCAAATTATCGAACGGGGCAGGCACGAAGACTTGTTAGCCATGGATGGCTGGTATGCCCAAACCTATCAGTCTCAGCAGTTGGAAATAAAAGGAGAAGAAGATGCAGAATAAGCAAGAACAGTGGACTGTATTAAAGCGCTTGATGTCTTATCTCAAGCCTTATTGGCTTCTAACCTTTTTGGCACTAAGCTTTCTCCTAGCGACTACGGTCATTAAAAGTTTGATTCCTCTGGTTGCTTCCCACTTTATCGACCAGTATCTCAGCAATCTCAACCAACTTGCCGTGACCGTTTTGCTAGTCTACTATGGTCTTTACATCCTACAAACTCTAGTTCAGTATGTTGGCAATCTTCTCTTTGCGCGCGTGTCTTACAGTATTGTCAGAGATATTCGTCGCGATGCCTTTGCTAATATGGAAAAACTGGGCATGTCTTATTTTGACAAGACTCCAGCTGGTTCGATCGTCTCTCGTTTGACAAATGATACTGAGACCATTAGTGATATGTTTTCGGGGATTTTGTCCAGTTTTATCTCAGCAGTTTTTATATTTATGACAACCCTTTATACCATGTTGGTTCTGGATTTTCGTTTGACTGCTTTGGTCTTGCTCTTTCTCCCCTTGATTTTCCTTTTGGTCAATCTCTATCGGAAAAAGTCAGTCAAGATTATTGAGAAAACTAGAAGTCTCTTATCAGATATCAATAGCAAGCTAGCAGAAAGTATCGAAGGAATTAGGATTATCCAGGCCTTTAATCAGGAGAAGCGCCTGCAGGCAGAATTTGATGATATCAACCAAGAACACTTGGTCTACGCCAACCGTTCTGTAGCCTTGGACGCCCTCTTTTTACGTCCTGCCATGAGTTTACTGAAACTCCTAGGCTACGCAGTTTTGATGGCTTATTTTGGCTACCGTGGACTTTCTATCGGGATAACGGCCGGAACCATGTATGCCTTTATCCAGTACATCAATCGTCTCTTTGACCCCTTGATTGAGGTGACACAAAACTTTTCAACCCTTCAAACTTCTCTGGTTTCTGCAGACCGTGTTTTTGCCTTGATCGATGAGAGAACCTATGAGCCTCTTCAAAAAGATGGGCAGGCTAAAGTCAAAGAAGGCAATATCCGTTTTGAACATGTGTGCTTTTCTTATGATGGCAAACATCCGATTCTGGATGATATTTCCTTTTCAGTTAAGAAGGGTGAAACCATTGCTTTTGTCGGTCATACAGGTTCGGGGAAATCATCTATTATCAATGTCCTCATGCGTTTTTATGAATTTCAGTCAGGGCGAG
>CALHBZ010000075.1 GCA_937930605.1 Streptococcus oralis | reverse complement strand
GCTCAGCGTGTAGCATTGGAGTATAATGTGGCACGGACAGTTGTCTATAATTCTGCTCCTCTATATTTAAAATCGACTATTACGGGGGAACAAAGAATTATAGATTATCTGACTCCCTGGGATTCGGCAAGGGAGAAGATAATCAATAAACAAAAAACATTCACAGGTCAAGTGGTACGAATCCGTACTCAAGATGATTTTCTTAACAATATTTCTATGCCTCTTTTGGGAGTATATTTGGGAGAAGATTATCTGCTTGAAAATTCTGGTGGACACAGCCTTGACCCATATATTACGGGTGATAAAAATCAAATTAACCAAATCAAGGATATTTTGGAAAATCAGAGTCCAGAGAAGATGACTGGACTTGAAAAGAAGAACTATGAAACTCTTAAGAAATTACAGGGAGTCAAAAACGGACTTCTAAAGCAGTTGAATACGCAATTTTTATCAGATGGCAGTATAAATAGCCATGAGATGTTTTTCTTGGACAGCGTTCAAGCGACAGCTGTTGCGACAGCAATGACAGAGAGTGTCAGCAACGGACACAGCGAGATTGAGGCAGTGGCGAAAAAAGCAGTTGCGGATGCTGAAACACTCTACGATAAAAGTAAAGAAGTTCCGTGGTTCGTCACAGAGTTAACTTATGATGAGATAGAGGATGTCTATGCAGAAGCTGGGGTAACTTATGATAGTATTGTGGGGCAGACTCAGAGACATTTTGATAAAAAAGTAAGTAAATCAGCTGAGATTGTAAAAGCCTTTACGGATTTGGAAACGAATATTCAGAAGGGTGTTGAGCAAGCAGTTGAAGGAGATGAAAGCTTGGCAAGGGATATTAATCAATGGACAAACTAGAAGAAATTCAAATTAAAATAAAAAAGCAAGAAGATGGTCTTTTGTCCTTGGAGGATGACTATAGAACTGCTAAGAAGAAAATAGAAGAATCTTATGAAAATTTGGATAATAATCGTTCTCAGTTGACCAGATTATATGAGGAGTTTGAAAACATTGCTTATGATTTTGGTAGACAGAATTCTGGAGATGAGAGAGAGCGCCACCAATTTCTGATACTCTTAGAATCTTATGCAGTTGAGACAAGGAGTGAGTATCTTCGTCAATATGCTAAAATAGAATCAAAAGATGAAGAATTGCAGACTCAGTACCAAAAAGAGCGCTCTCGCTTAGAAAAAGAGTTAGAAGAGAGTTATAGTCGAAGAAGAGATCTATATGAGTTAGAAAGGGAGCAGAAAAAATGCTAGTGGATTTAGTCATAGATGCTTTGATTGGACCCATGTCAGAATCAGCCAGACGAGAAATTAAAAAAACATTGGAAAGAGCAGCTATCAAAGCTTTTTGTGCTCCTCCGATAATATCAGGTAGAAAAGATATTATAGATAAGTACGATGAGGAGATAGGGATTCTTGCTATGACAAATAAGACAGCTGTAACGACTTTAGCAGCTCAAATGGATAGTTCAATTAATGGTTTAGGACAAAAAGCAATTAGCGAGGCTGTTAGTAAAAATAGTAATTCTTTTGGAGATTTAACTCCGAAAAAGAAAAAATAGTGCTTTGACATGCACTTCAAAGTCATCTTCGGATGGCTTTTTGATAAGTTTCTAGAAATGTAGGGGTGTTGATCATGTATCAAGAGTTACTCAGAAAAATAGCAGAAGAAAAACCAAGTTATCATCAGGAAGAAATTCAGTGGTTGCTTGAGCATTTGGGAGATCCCTCGCCAGAAATTCGAGACGAACTTGTTTTTACGAGTTTAGCCAGGGGACTTGAAGAAGAGTTGTTTACCCTTGAGCAGTTTCAATTTATCTCAGAAGAAGTCTCATCTGATGAAGGCCTATACAAAGAGATTGATAGTAGAGGAATTCCAGCTCTTAAACGTTCTTTTAGGGCACTTATTTATGCCAATCTACTGTCCTGCGATGGTACTAAGGAGTCGCTTTATTACCAGCAGTTGTCTTCTCCTATCAGGGCTACCATGCTAAATCAAGGCTTGTACTATCTTACAAAGGAAAAAGAGACGACAGGCTACTCTCATCAGTTTGGTTGGATCCATGCATTTGCGCATGGTGGTGATCTCTTGACGGAAGTTATATGCCATCCCAGATTTCCAAAGTCAGATATAGCCGAAGCATTTGAAATCATTGGGAAAATCTTTAAACGTGTTGAGATTCGTTTTACAAATGATGAAGATTGGCGGTTAGCCAGAGCGTTCTATGAACCAATCTTACGAGGGAAAATCGAATCGTCCCTACTTACTGCTTGGCTGCAAACAGTCGAATTTCCCCTGAAAGAAACAAACGATTTCCATAAATTTTCCAACTTCAGATCTTGTTTGCTGGAAATTTACCTTCAACTAGACTGTCATAATCTTTTACAAGATGACTTGAAAAAAATCATTCAATCTTTTTACTACTAGAGATTAGCTGGTCATTTTATGATTTTCAAAGAACTTTCCAGTCACTTTTCTTGAAACTCTTTCCTTCTTTTGATAGACTAATACATAGTTTGAAAAAAAGGAGACTTATCATGAAAAAATTTGTCGCTGAATTAATCGGTACTTTCATGCTTGTGTTCATCGGAACAGGAGCCGTTGTTTTTGGAAATGGTA
>CALHBZ010000074.1 GCA_937930605.1 Streptococcus oralis | reverse complement strand
CTTAGCTTTGATATAGTAGAGTCAGAAAGGAGATGTGATGAAGTTACGAATTGAGATTGACGGCAATTTAGGAGAAACTGAAATTGTCATCAAGACACCTGCTTTGACAGATGAAATCGCAGACTTGCAACGACTTTTGCAAGAGTCAAAGGCTCCAAGGTTGACTTTTTACAAGGGAACGGGCGAATATTATCTAGACCTACCAGAGATTCTCTTCTTTGAAACGGACGGTAGCAAGATCTACGCCCATACCCAGAAGGAAGCCTATGAGGTTCGCCTCAAACTCTATGAGTTGGAGTCCATCTTGCCCCACTATTTTAGCCGAGTATCCAAGTCGACCATCGCCAACATCCGTCAGATCTACTCAGTGGACAAGTCCTTTTCAGGAACTGGCACTATTTCCTTTTATCAGACCCACAAGGAGGTTCATGTGTCACGGCACTACCAATCTCTCCTAAAAGAAAATCTAAGAAACATGAGGTGAAAAACATGAAAAAGAAAGCATTTGGTATTGTTTTACTGGTTTTAGCAGCTTGGATCTTGCTGCAAGGAAATTTTGGAATCCCTTCTTTGGATGGCAAGATATGGCCTTTACTTGGTATCGTCTTTTTTGCCTACCAATCAGTTGAGGCTTTGCTTCGTCGTCATCTAACATCGGCAGTTTTTACCGCTCTAGTAGCCTTAATGATTGCGAATCATTTTTATGCTATTCTACCTATTCCCAATCAGTCTTTGTTTTGGGCTAGTATCTTAGCAGTGCTAGGTGTCGGCTATCTCACTCACTCAAGTAAGTTTTGGTACGGAAAAAAATGGTGGTACAAGGGTGAGCGAACAGTCATCACGGATAAGGAAGTCGCTTTTGGTAGCGGAACCTTCTATAAACAAGATCAAGATCTTGTAGATGACCAAGTGGAAGTCGCTTTTGGAGATGCAAAAATCTACTATGATAACGCAGAGATGTTAGGTGATTTTGCCACTCTGAATATCGAAGTCGCTTTCGGGAATGCAACCGTCTATGTTCCACAACACTGGCGTGTCGATTTGAAAGTGGAAACATCCTTTGGTGCAGCTAAGGCAGATGCTCCTGTGGCACCAACAAACAAAACCTTGATTATCCGTGGGGAGGTCGCCTTTGGTAAACTTGGTGTTGTCTACGTCAAATAAAAAAATATTTTAATTCTCTTGATAAATTCAAGAAAGTGTGATAACATAGTACAGTATGTGGTGCTAGCACATCCGCTATATTAGATCTAATAGGAGGAAAATACAATGGCTAAAGTATGTTACTTTACAGGTCGTAAGACTGTATCAGGAAACAACCGTTCACACGCGATGAACCAAACAAAACGTGCCGTAAAACCAAACCTTCAAAAAGTTACTGTTCTTATCGATGGTAAACCTAAAAAAGTTTGGGCTTCAGCTCGTGCTTTGAAATCAGGTAAAGTTGAACGCGTTTAATAAAAATGAAAAGACCGCCTAGGTCTTTTTCTTTTGCTCTATAGATAAAACCATTTGAAAACTAGAGTAAATATCCGCCGATACAGCATTCTGCTTTTACACTTGGAATGAAATATGATAAAATAGAGTATCAACTAGTTGAGGTAAAAAAAATGACTGTAAAAATTAATACAAAAGATGGTCAAATCGAACTAACAGATGAAGTGATTGCAACCGTTGTAGGTGGTGCAGCAACTGAGATTTTTGGTGTGGTCGGTATGGCTAGTAAAAATGCCCTCAAAGATAATTTCCAAGCCCTTCTTGGTAAGGAAAATTATGCAAAAGGCGTTGTTGTGAAGGCAGCCGAAGATGGTAGCATTGCAGTTGATGTTTATACCGTCTTGAGCTACGGAACAAAGATTAGTGAAGTCTCAAAAAACATCCAAGAGCGTGTTCGTTTTAGTTTGGAAAACCAACTAGGAATCACTGCTCAGACTGTGAATGTCTACATTCAAAATATCAAAGTTGTAGGAGAATAATCGTGTCAAAAATTACTACCAGCTTATTTCAAGAGATGGTGCAGGC
>CALHBZ010000073.1 GCA_937930605.1 Streptococcus oralis | reverse complement strand
CAAACCTATCGAGATGTTTGGTGGTACTACCATGGGCTTGAATGGACAGAATTGGGACAAAATCATCATTTACATCCATTACAAAAATCTCACCTTTATCCGATAAAGGAACCGTTCACTTGTCTCACCTATACAGCCTCAGACCATATTGAACAAATTGAAACATTGGTTCAATCCTTACCAGAGATTCAATTTAAAATTGCAGCACGAGTATTGGTCAGTGACTCCTTGGCGCAAATGGTTCGGTATCCGAATGTCACCCTCTATTCAGGAATCAACTATTTAGTTGATTTGGATAGAGAGCTAAAAGAGGACTGTCAAGTTCTTTTGGATATCAATCACGGGGAAAAGACGGAGGAATTTTTAGAATATTTTACAGAAAATGGAAAACCAGTCTTGGCTTTTGAAAATACTAAAACGATAGACATGGGACAGATAACGTATCAGACGGATCAAGTCGGAGATATGATTGAAAAACTGAAAGAGTTTGCGAAAGGATGGTTCTAAAGATGATTGGCGATGCCTTAATTTTAACTGTTAGTGACCAGATTGAACAATTGCCGTATCTTTTGGATCAGCTCCCACAAGTTTGCTTTCATATCGCAGCGCCCGTTGTATTTTCAGATAGAATGTTAGAATTACAATCAAAGGGAAATGTACGCTTACATACAGTAACTGATGAAGCTAGTATTTCTTTTTTGATGAGAGTTTGTGATGTGTTACTGGATATCAATCATTATGAAGAAGTAGATCAGGTGGTGGCACGGTTTTCTCAGGCTGGTAAGAGAGTTCTTGCTTTTGATAATACTATGCATGGTCAACAAGGACAAGAATGCTATTCTTCCTCTACTCCTCAAGCAATGGTTGAAGCGATTTTAGATTGTTTGAATCAGCCTCATATCACCGTAAATGACTTGGACCGTATTTATCAGGAAGGCATATGGAATTCCTTTGATATAGGCTCTTCTGCTAGTCTATGTGTCGCTCAGAAGGTTACTTGCCGTAATTTTGAGAGTTTTCAACTACCTGCTGGAAAGCTTATTCTTTATGAAGGAGTCTTTTTGAATAACTACTGTAGTATAAACTGTATTGACCGCATCGAAATCGGATCTGGAACCATGATTGGAGAAGGTGTCCGTTTTTATGACCATGATCATACTTATACAGCAGAGAGGATTGAAAAGTGGGAGTGGAAGATGGCACCTATAATGGTGGGGAAGGATTGCTGGATTGGCAGCAATGTAACCATTTTGAAAGGTGTTCGAATTGGTGATAACACTGTAATTGGAGCAGGTTGTCTGATACGCCAAGATATTCCTGCAAACAGCATTGTCTACAATAACGGAGATATTCTAATCAAGCCAAGAAAATAGTTAAAGACTAGAAAGGTCAATATGAAACTACATCTAACGAATCTATATGGGATGGCGGGAGACAGCACAGTCATTTTAGCCCAGAATGCGGTCCAAAATATTGCCTCAACTTTAGGTTTTCGTGAATTAGGAGTTTATTTTTATCCTATCACAGCAGATAGCAAGTCTGAAATGAACAAACGCATAGATGGCATTATGTCGAGTGTTTCTATCGGGGATATTGTTGTTTTTCAGTCACCTACGTGGAATGGTGTTGAGTTTGATCGCTTATTTATTGATAAACTCAAAGACATGCAAGTTAAGTTGGTTCTTTTTATTCATGATGTTGTTCCCCTAATGTTTGATAGTAATTATTACCTTATGAAGGATTATCTTTATTTGTATCAGCAGGCAGATGTATTGATAGTGCCTTCGGAAAAAATGAAGAAACGATTGCTTGAGGAAGGGCTAGAAAATCCCAAAATACTGATTCAAGGGATGTGGGACCACCCTCATTCTTTAGCCCTCTATAAGCCAATCTTCAAAAGAGAAATTTTCTTTGCAGGTAGTTTGGAACGCTTTCCAGGATTGCTAAATTGGTCTCATCCAATCCCCTTGAGAGTCTTTTCAAATCAACCAATCGGAAAAAATCAAGCACCAACTTTTATAATAGAGGGCTGGAAGCGAGATGAGGAACTCCTTTTAGAACTTTCAAAGGGAGGATTTGGTTTGGTATGGGGGACTACTGAAAATCCAGGAGAAAATAGAGACTATTATGGAATGAATCTTTCTCATAAAGTTAGTACTTACTTAGCTGCTGGAATTCCTGTTATTGTTCCCAAAAATCTTTCAACGATGCAGTTTATTGTTGAACAGGGCTTGGGTTTTGCGGTTGAGACTCTAGAAGAAGCGAGTCAGCTTGTCTCATCCATAACTGAAGAAAAATACTGTGATATGACAAGGCGTATCGAAATGTTTAGTTATTTATTAAAAGAGGGATATTTTACGAAAAAAATCTTGGTTGAGGCTATTTTTCAACTGGGAGTAAGGTAGGAAAAACAGATGAAGAAAACAATCGTAATGGCAGGAGACTGTCACTATCTATCTCAATTAGAGACGACATTAAAATCAATTTTCTATCATAATAAAAATATAAATGTCTATGTTCTAAATCAAGATATCATGCCAGACTGGTTTCGAAAACCAAGAAAAATAGCGCGTCTTTTAGGGGGCGATGTGATTGATGTAAAGTTACCTCAGGGCAATATTTTCCAAAATTGGGGGACTCAAAATCATATTAGTCAGATAGCCTATGCTCGTTATTTTATCCCTAGCCTCATTGTAGAAGACAAGGTGTTATACTTGGATAGTGACTTAATTGTCAATGCTCCTTTGGATGACTTGTGGGAAATAAATCTAGGAGATCAGTTATTGGCAGCTGTCATGGATATAGACGGTGTCACCTTTAATACGGGTGTTATGCTGATCAATAATGCCAAGTGGAGAGAGGAAAATCTAGAGGACAAACTGGTTCACCAAAGTCAGTTTATGCAAAAAGAGATAGAAGAGGGACGCTTTTTAGATTTTAATGGGGATCAAACGATTATTAACCAGGTGTGTAAAGAAAAATGGCTAGAGTTGAATCGTTCCTTTAATCTTCAAGTGGGACATGATATTGTTGCC
The DNA here is from genome assembly GCA_937930605.1 of Streptococcus oralis. GTDB lineage: Bacteria > Bacillota > Bacilli > Lactobacillales > Streptococcaceae > Streptococcus > Streptococcus oralis_CO. The sequence continues at coordinate 13,794 of CALHBZ010000073.1, read as the reverse complement.
TTCTATAACAACTGGAAGGGACATTTAGAAGAAGTTCAGTCTCCGGTGATTATCCATTATACGACCTATCGAAAACCATGGACAACTTTAATTGCAAATAGATATAGAGAGTTGTGGTGGCAGGTGCATGATATGGAATGGACTCAAATGTTGCAACACCACTGGGGAGAATTTCAACTAAACTCATCCAAGAGAGAGACTTTCAGTTGTTTGATTGTGACAAATTCACAAGAATTAGAAGCCATTCACCAATTAGTTGGCAGTCTTCCAGAAATCACTTTTAATATTGCGGCTTGGACGGACATGGGAGAAAAATTACTAGCCTTATCCGTTCATGAAAACGTCCGCCTATATCCTCAAGTAGTTCCGCCTGTTTTACATCAATTAGAAGAAAAAGCTAATCTATATTTAGATATCAATCATGGGCAAGAGGTTCAGTCAGTTTTAGAAAAAATGCGAAAAAATGATGTGCCTATTCTTTCTTTTTTGTCAACTAAACATGGAGAATACGGCCAAAGAGTAGTGGATTCTCTAGCTGGGATGATAGAATCGATTCAAGATTACCAGCAAAATGGTAGATTTACGAAAAATTTAGAACCTCAATTTCACGCTTTGACCTTTACAGCCTCTCAAGAACTGGAAGGTCTAGGAAATTTGGCAACCGAGTGCCCTGAAATCGCTTTTCACATTGCTGCTTGGACGGATATGGGCTCAAAACTATACGCATTATCTCAGAAACATGAGAATATTTATCTGTATCCTGCCATCTCTAGAGATGAGTTTGAGAGACTTAAAAACCAGATGGATGTCTACCTCGATATTAACTTGGAGAATTCGACAAGTGATATTGTGGCAGAAATTGCAAGTCTTTCCAAACCAATGTTAGCTTTTTATAAATCTCAAAACGGCTATCATGGTCAACGATTATATTCTAGCGAACATCCAGAACAGATGTTGGCAGATCTTCGATCGATGCTGGCAGGAAATACTTTAAAAGAACAGAGTAAGTTTCCCGAAGTTAAAGGGATTGATGCAACCCTTGACTATGTTATTAAAAATAATGCTTCTTTGATCCGTTTTGGGGATGGGGAAATCAACCTCCTTGCAGGGCATTCAATCCCTTATCAAGATTATGATGAAGAATTAGTAAGTACAATGAGAGAGATTATTTCTCTTCCCTCTAGCGAAGACACCGTAATATGTCTGCCAGATATCTTCCAGAATCGCTTTATTTTTACTTGGTGGGCTATTGATTTTTGGAAAATTCATTTGGATCACTATGCGGATTTTTATCAATCTTTGTCTAGTGATTCCTGGTATGGATCGACCTTTGTTTCACGCCCGTATATTGATTTTGAAGATAAAACGCAAGCAAACGAGCAATTTGCTAAGCTGAAGTCTATATGGAAGGGACGTGATCTTCTCTTGATAGAAGGTGCAACTTCACGTTCGGGTGTAGGGAATGATCTCTTTGCTGATGCTAAGTCGATTCAGCGAATCATTTGCCCGTCACATAGTGCTTATTCACGTGTTAACGAAATCGAAAAGGAAATTTATAAACACGCAAATGGACGCTTGATTCTCTGTATGCTAGGTCCTACTGCTAAAGTACTGGCCTATCGCCTAACGAAAAACGGCTATCAGGTACTTGATATTGGTCATATAGATTCTGAGTATGAGTGGATGAAGATGGGAGCAAAAACCAAAATCAAATTCAACCATAAGCATACTGCGGAGTATAATTTTGATCAAGATATTGAATTTATCGAAGATGAAACCTATACAAGCCAAATCGTGGCTGACTTATCAAAATAATGTTACATAAAAGGAGAGAGAATGAAAGAACATTCTGTTATTTTTGCAGGAGATTATGCCTACATTCGCCAGATTGAAACGGCGCTCAAGTCTCTCTGCTACCATAACAGCCATGTCAAGGTCTATATCTTTAACCAAGATATTCCTAAGGAGTGGTTCAGTGCCCTCAGACCTAAATTACAGCAAATGGGTGGCGATCTGGTGGATGTCAAGATGCTTGGTTCCCAGTTTCAGATGAACTGGAGCAACAAATTGCCCCATATCAATCACATGACCTTTGCCCGTTATTTTATCCCTGATTTTGTCGAAGAGGACAAGGTTCTTTACTTGGACAGTGATCTGGTAGTGACGGATGATTTGACACCTCTCTTTGAAATGGACTTGGGAGACAACTATCTGGCTGCAGCAGCATCTTGTTTTGGAGCTGGGATTGGCTTTAATGCAGGTGTTCTCTTGATAAACAACAAGAAATGGCGAGCAGAAGCTGTAAGACAAAAGCTAGTTGAGCTGACTGATCGAGAACACCTGCATGTGAGTGAGGGAGACCAGTCCATCCTCAATATGCTCTTTCAAGACAGCTACATTCCTTTAGACCATTGCTATAATTTCCAGATAGGCTTTGACAGTGGGGCTGCCTTACATGGACATGAATTTATCTTCGATATTCCTCTGGAACCTCTGCCGGCAATCTTGCATTATCTATCTCCAGACAAGCCTTGGAACACTTATTCGGTTGGGCGTTTGCGTGAGATTTGGTGGCACTATCATCTGATGGAGTGGTCTACCATCACTGAGAAATGGCGTCAGGCTGGCCTTGCCTATCCAGTCGCAGTTTACCAGCCAGTGATGACTTGTGTCACCCTAACTAATTCTTGGTGTCTAGAGAAAATCGATTATCTCGTTCAAGCCCTGCCTAAGGTGCATTTCTACATTGCAGCCTATACGATGATGGCACCTGAACTCATGCTCTTATCGCGTTTTGAAAATGTTACCCTCTATCCCAACACCTTCCCCCTCTTGGTTGAGAGACTGATTCAGCAGGCAGATGTCTACCTCGATATTAACCATGATAAAAAACTAAGTGTCGTTTATGACTATGTTTCACGCTTTGATAAACCCCTTTTGACTTTTGAGAATACCAAAGCTCAAGAACTGACTGAGAGTGCCTATGCAGGTATTTTCTCAGCAGAAAGACCGGAAGAAATGGTAGTAGCTCTGAAGGCTTATCTGGAGGAGAAATCTCAGCAAGACTGAGATAAGGATTTAAAAGGGCTAAGAGAGAAGTGCTGGATTGGTTCCGTATAACATGATGATAGAAAGATAAAAAAGAACAAGGAGGAGCTAGTGAGAAAGTTAATTTCATCAATTGCAGTAAAAAAAGGGATAGGTACCCTGTTTTTGCTCTTTATTTATGTGCTCGGAAGTCGTATCGCTCTTCCCTTTGTTGACCTCAATAGTCGGAATTTTCTCGGAGGAAGTGCAGCCTATCTGGACTTTTCAGTAGCCCTGACTGGTGGAAATCTTCGCAACCTCTCTCTCTTTTCCATCGGGCTTTCACCTTGGATGTCAGCTATGATCTTGTGGCAGGTCTTTTCCTTTTCAAAGAAACTGGGTCTAAACTCTGTTCCTTCAGAGGTTCAGGATAGAAGAAAAATGTACTTGACGCTAGGAATTGCCTTGATTCAGGCCTTGGCCTTGACTACAAACCTTCCTGTCCAAGCTCCCTACAATCCTTTCTTGGTCTTTCTCCTCAATACCAGTCTCTTGGTTGCGGGGACCTTCTTCTTAGTTTGGTTGTCGGACATTAATGCGACTATCGGAGTTGGAGGCCCTGTCGTTATTCTCCTTGCGAGTATGGTGGCTTCTCTCCCACAGGATATTATCCAGTCGATCCAAGTTTATAAAGTCTCCCCTTGGATACTTTTCCTTTTGCTGATGCTGGGGCTGATTTTCACCTACCTAGTCGTTTTGTTTTATCGGGCCAGATACCGTGTCCCTATCAATAAAATTGGCCTCCATTCTCGCTTTAAACGTTATTCGTATTTGGAGATCATGCTCAATCCTGCGGGAGGCATGCCTTATATGTATGTTATGAGTCTCATGGGTTTACCTTCTTATCTCTTGATTTTACTTCAATATCTGGATAAGGGCAATCCTCTCTACTCTGCTATACTGGAGCAGTATGCTATGGGAAAACCCTTATGGATCTATGCCTATATCCTTATCCTATTTGTCTTTAGCATTGCCTTTGCCTTTGTAAATGTGAGTGGTCAACAGATTGCAGATCGGATGAAGCAATCAGGGGATTACATTTACGGAGTCTATCCTGGTGAGGATACCAGTCGCTTTATCAATCGCTTGGTTCTACGATTTGCTCTGATAGGTGGCCTTTTTAATGTTACCTTGGCAGGGCTTCCGATGTTGTTTGTCTTGCAGGATGAGGGTTTGTTAAAAGTTAGTATGATTCCCGGACTCTTTTTAATTTTGAGTGGTATGCTCTTTACGATTCACGACGAATTGCAGGCGCTCAGACTAAACGAAAGGTATCAGCCACTATTTTAGGAGGTTTTGATGTATTATTTTATCCCAGCTTGGTATGGCAAGGAGCGTCCCTGGCATGCCGATTTGACACCTTGGTATTTTTCTCATTTTAAGCTAGAATTTGATGATACCTTCAATCAGATTCGTCTGATGCAGCGCCAAGGAATTCCTGCTCAGGTCCTCCTCCTGTCCTATCAGCCTCATCTGCGCTATTTTCTCCACCGTCAAGGTATTTTAGAAGCACAGGTCGATTCCCTTTTTGATGAATTGCAGGATTTTCACGAGATTCGACCGCAGGTCTTGCAGGTCAGAGATATTGAGTGGGAAGAGGACTGCGAGTTTGTTTACAGTCCCTTTACCATTTTAGTTTTGAGGAATGGCAAGCCCTATGCTCAGGTGGAGCATGGGATAGAAGGTTTTATCAGTACGATTCAGTATTTCAAGGGAGATGGACTCTTGTCCGCCAACTACCTGATGGATGATCGGGGGCTGGTCTCCAGTGTGATTTACTACGAAGATGGTCAGGCTATCTACCAAGACTACCTCAATCCCAAGGGACTGTGGCAGTTTAGGGAGCACTTGCACGATGGGGGGCGTATCGAGGTCAATCCTATCTTTGCTTTTCGCTTCCAAAAAGAGACTTACAGAGATATGGGAGAATTGATTGCTGAGTTTTTTGAGAAGAGATTGGCTCAACTCCCAGAGGAAGAAGCAGTCTATTTTCTGCCTGCTTGTGATCACCACAATGCTTTCCTTGTAGATCGATTGCCTCGCCAAACCACCAAGGTTCTCAGTCTTTTTATCGGACGAAATCCTCAAGAGCAACTACCTCAGTTGGTGGATTTGTTGCCTAAGGTGGACCTAGTTCTGGTTGATAGGGAGGACACCCTGTGCTTGGCTCAATCTGACTTTCCAGAACAAGCAGAGAAGTTCCATCATTTATCGCCTTTTGATACCCGCTTGGAGTTGGGAAAGAGCCAGACTCGAAAAGAGTCGCTCCTCTACTATCAACTTGACTTTGAGCAGGGGATAGATTATCAAGCTCTCTATCAGGTCTTGTATTTCCTTTCTGAAAATAAGGATACAGAGCTGGTCTTTGGAGCCTTTGCTGCTGATCAAGAAGAAATGAAGCATTTGGAAACACGAGTTGCAGAGCTGGTCGCAGAGCGGTTTAAAAATCAGGAACTGGAGAAGGAAGTAGATTACCAAGGAGCCGAAAATCCGCTTGAGGATAATCGCCATCAGGCCATGCGCTATTCGTTTGTCAATATGAAGGATGAGTCGGAGTTAATCAAGCAGTTGGAATTTGTTCGTTTGATTGTCGATCTGAATAGTCAGCCTCTCCTTTATACCCAGATAGCGGGAATCAGTGCTGGCATCCCCCAAATCAACAGGGTCAAAACAGAGTATGTCAGCCATAAGAAGAATGGTTATCTGTTGGAGAATATTGCGGATTTTGCGCAAGCTGCTCATTACTATCTCGACAGCCTGCAGGTGTGGAACGACTCCCTGATTCATTCGATTGAAAAGATAAAGGAACACACTGGGGAGCAATTCCTAATCAAACTAGAAAAGTGGCTGGAGGAGGTGACTCATGGAAAAGAAGTATAAGATCTTGCAAATCGGTCCAGAGGATTGGCGAGATACACTTGCCCTACCAGCCCAACTAGACTGGTACCATGTTCTTCCAAATACACCGTCTGCCATTCAGAAAATTATGGATGAGAATGACTTAGAGCACTTTCATGCTGTCATTCTTACGGATGGAGCTTATTTAGGAGATTTGTTGCCTTTTTCATCTAGCTTGGAACCCTATACGGTTTTCTATCCAGAACAGTTTGTAAGTCAAGATAAAAACATTCAGGACCTCATAAAACAGCACTGCATGCAAGCGATGGACCTGTCAGACCGACAGGGCTTTGTTCGAGACCTTTCCACCTCCCTCTTTGAAGGTGGTTATGGGGACAAGCTGAGTCCGGCTGCGATACGGATTCATCCGAGTTTTCAAGGATCTGCCTCTTATCAAGGATTTGAGTATCTGGAGCTGGAAGGTGATTTTGGCAAGAACTATACCCAGCTAACCTCTTGGGCCTATAATCAGTTTGCCCAAGCCCACTCTCCAATCGAACTCTGGCTCGAATATGAAAAGACTGAGACGGTAGACTTGCGCCTGCGTTTGCGAAAATTCCCAGCAGGATCTATCTCAGAGATTAGCCAGGAAATCCTCCTCGAGGAAGCAGACTTTGCCCAAGCAGTCATCGTGGAACAAGACTATGACGCTTATTTGAGCATTTCTCTCGAAGCGCGTGGTCAGGGAAAAGTCAACATCGGCAATCTCCACCAACGCTGGAGCCGGAAACAGTTTGGAAAATTTGTTCTCGGAGGCAATATCCTGCATGACAAAAAACGTGAGGAAATTAACTATTTCTTTCACCCGGGGGATTTCAAACCTCCTCTAGCAGTCTATTTTTCAGGTTACCGTCCCGCGGAAGGCTTTGAGGGTTACTGGATGATGAAGAATCTCCAATGCCCTTTTCTCCTCTTTTCGGACCCCCGATTAGAAGGAGGAGCCTTTTACCTAGGAACTGAGGAATTGGAAGATAAGATTCAAGCAACCATCCAGTACTATTTAGACTATCTAGGTTTGGATAGAAGTGACTTGATCTTATCCGGGCTATCCATGGGAACCTTCCCAGCCCTCTATTATGGATCCTACTTTGAACCCAAAGGAATCGTAGTAGGAAAACCTCTGACAAATCTAGGGACCATCGCAAAGAGGGGCCGACTAGAAGCGCCAGGAGTTTTCCCGACCAGCTTTGATGTCTTGCACCTTCAGACAGGAGGAGTGAGCCTAAAAGACATGAAGGAATTGGATCAGCGCTTTTGGACCCGATTTAAAAAAGCTGATTTTTCCCAGACGACCTTTGGTCTTTCTTACATGAAAGACGAGGATATGGATAGTGGTGCCTATGACCAGCTAGTGGAGACACTTTGTCAGACAGGAGCCAAGATCTTGTCCAAAGGAACCGCAGGTCGACACAATGATGACACAGGTACAAACGTTGCCTGGTTTATTCATTTTTACAAGATGATACTAGAAGAATACGGAAGAGGTGAGACATGATTATCATCAAGAGAGAAGATATTAGGTGGGGCGAGATGGGAGCCACTTATCTTTATGGTAGCCAGATTGTCTATCATAAAGATGGCCGTGTCACACTAAAAAACCCTTTGCTGGCTTCAGGAGAAACCCTTAAAACCTGGTTTTCCAGTGTCAACTATCAGGCCACCAGAAGTCAGCCGAGTCTTCCTCTTCTCAAGAAAAATCACACCTACCGCCTATCTATGAAGATGCGAGTTCAACCAGCTAATGGCCTTTACATCAAACTGACCTTCTTAAACCGTTATGAGGAAATCGTCGAGGAGAAGATTGAAAGGCAATTTTCCTTTACTTTTACCTACCCTGAGACGGCCTACACGTATCGACTTTCCTTGATTAGTGCAGGATTTGAGGCTCTTGATTTTGCTTCGTTTTCTATTGAGGAGGATGCTGGTGTTTAATCATTTTTATCAGGAAAGACAACTGAGAAGGGTCAAGAAACTGTTAAGCCAAATCAATGACCTCAAAGAAGAGATGGCTGCTCTCAGTGATGGGGAAATGGCTGCCAAGACAGAGGAATTTCGCCAGCGTCTTGCCCAAGGAGAATCCTTGGATGAGCTGTTAGTAGAAGCCTATGCCCTTGTACGTGAGGCAGACAAACGTGTCTTAGGTCTCTTTCCCTATGATGTGCAGGTCATGGGCGCCATTGTAATCCACCAAGGAAATGTGGCAGAGATGAATACGGGTGAAGGCAAGACCCTGACTGCAACCATGCCCCTCTACCTCAATGCTCTAACGGGTAAAGGCAGTATGCTGATCACGACCAATGACTATCTAGCTAAACGAGATGCAGAAGAAATGGGACCGGTCTACCAATTTTTAGGTCTAACTGTCGGTCTGCCCTTTTCAGAGGATCCAAAAGAGGACTTGACTGCCGCAGAGAAAAGAAAAATCTACACCTCAGATATCGTCTACACGACTAATAGTGTACTGGGATTTGACTATCTTAATGACAATCTTGCTTCTACTAGTGAGGGGAAGTTCCTGCCTCCCTTTAACTATGTCATCATTGATGAAATCGATGACATTCTACTCGATAGTGCCCAAACCCCCTTGATCATCGCAGGGTCTCCCCGCGTCCAGTCTAACTATTATGGGATGATTGATACCCTAGTGACGACCTTGGTTCAGGGCGTAGACTACATCTACAAGGAAGAAAAAGACCAAGTTTGGTTGACCCGAAAGGGAGCCCATACGGTTGAAGGATTCCTAGGAATCGACCATCTCTACAAGGAAGAGTATGCAACTTATGTTCGGCATCTAGTCTATGCTCTCAGAGCCCACACGCTCTTTACCAAGGACAAGGACTATCTGATTCGAGGTCAGGAGATGATCTTGTTAGACAAGGGAACAGGGCGCTTGATGGAAATGACCAAACTTCAAGGTGGTCTCCATCAAGCCATCGAAGCTAAGGAACATGTGAAACTCTCTCCTGAAACCAGAGCCATGGCTTCTATCACCTACCAGAGTCTCTTTAAGATGTTTCGCAAAATCTCAGGCATGACAGGGACGGGAAAGGTGGCAGAAAAAGAATTTTTCGAAACCTACAACATGTCTGTCATTCGCATCCCGACCAATCGCCCGATAAGGCGGATTGATTATCCAGACAATCTCTATGTGACCCTACCTGAGAAGGTGTATGCTTCTCTTGAAGCAATCAAGACCTATCATTCCAAAGGCAATCCACTCCTGGTCTTTGTAGGGTCTGTAGAAATGTCCCAACTTTACTCGTCCTTGCTCTTGCGAGAAGGGATTTCCCACAATGTCCTCAATGCCAATCATGCAGCGCGTGAAGCCCAAATCATCGCAGAGTCTGGTCAGATGGGGGCAGTGACTGTTGCAACTTCTATGGCAGGTCGAGGGACAGATATCAAACTCGGTCCGGGCGTCGCAGAGTTGGGTGGTTTGATAGTGATTGGTACCGAGCGAATGGAGAGCCAACGGATTGACCTGCAAATCAGAGGGCGATCTGGCCGTCAGGGCGATCCAGGTATGTCTCAATTTTTCGTGTCGCTTGAAGATGATGTGATCAAAAAGTTTGGGCCGTCTTGGGTTCATGACCTGTATCAAGACTATCAAGTAGAGGACATCAGGAAACCCAACCTACTCAAGGCTAGCAAGTACCGCAACCTTGTCAGAAAAGCCCAAGAGGCTAGTGATAGTGCCAGTCGCTCAGCGCGCAGACAAACCTTAGAGTATGCGGAAAGTGTCAATATCCAGCGCCAAATGGTCTACAAAGAAAGAGATCGCTTGCTGGATGGGAGCCGTGATCTAGAACATATCCTTGAGGACATACTGGCAGACTATATCAAACAAATCTCAGAAAAAACCTATAGCAGTCTTCAAGAACTCTTTCACTTCGTCGTGACCAATATTAGCTTTGGTTTGAGAGAATTACCAGCTGATTTGAACCTGTCCGATGCGAATCAGATTCGGGATTTACTAGAGGAGATAATAGCCAAAGAAATTACAGCTAAAAAGAAAGTCCTCCAACCTCACCAACTCTATGACTCTTTTCTGAGAATATCCATGCTCAAGGCGATTGATGACAATTGGGTTGAGCAAGTCGACTATCTGCACCAACTCAGTCTAGCGATTGGGAGCCAGTCGGCTTCTCAAAAGAACCCTATCGTGGAGTACTATCAGGAGGCCTATGCTGGATTTGAAACCATGAAGCAACAAATCCGTACAGATATGGTTCGCAATCTCCTCATGGGGATTGTGGAAGTAACGCCCAAAGGGAAGATTCTTACTCATTTTCCATAAAAAGAGAATCAGATGACAATTTACAATGTAAATCTAGGGCAGGATTGACGGAGTCATATAGGCAGTCCCAGAAGTAGACTAGTCTAATAAAATATGCCAACAGCTATGTGAGTTTCTAGTTTTAGCACTAGTCTAGCTGTTTGGCTGAAGTTGATGGAAGTACTTGACTCAGTTTTTTCCTTTCTCGATTTAGATATATTGAGTAGTACGTTTGTTATTAGGAGGAAGTATGACAAAAAAAGATCTATTTTACAAGGATGTCGAAGGACGCATGGAAGAGTTAAAGCAAGGAGCTCTTAAGAAAGAAAAGCCTAGCCAAGGAGAAAAGATCAGTAAAACTTTCTCTATTTTACTTGGCTTGCTCATCCTTATTAGCCTGATCTTTACATTATTAGGAATCTTGAGGTGAGACATGATGGAAGTTTTGATGATTGTAGGAATAATCCTAGCCGTCGCATTGATTGTCCTGGTTCTCATCCAACCTCGCCAAAGCCAACTCTTTTCCATGGATGCGACCAGCAATATCGGAAAACCAGGCTACTGGCAGAGCAATCGCTTGGTAAAAGTTTTAACTCTCTTGATTAGCATAGCCTTGTTTGTATTGCTCCTCGTTTTTATGGTGGTGACCTATCAGTAAAGAACCTCAGAGGAAGGACTCTGAGGTTCTTTGCGTTCTAGTTTCCATATTTCTGGTAAAAATCGACCTTGACCTGGATAAAGGTTTCGGCTTCGCGTAGTAGCTGCAGGAGAGTGGCGCGGGTCTCAAACTCCTCGCGTGTTTTAGGGAGACTCCGATTGCGGAAGACTTGCAGATAGCGTTCGATGTCATCAAGTAGGTCATAAGCAGGATTGGTCTGGCTTAGCTGGGCAGCAATCTTAGCAAAGAGCTGGGCCAAAATCAAGCTCTCACTAGCGGCTAGGTGACAGGTATTGATCTGCTGGGCCATATTTCGCAGGATGCGACTTTGTCGCTGTCTCATCTCAAAGTAGTGGATGTGGTAGTCCGTTTGGTGAAAGAGCTGGTCCGAGTGATCCAGATAGACCAGCTTGAGGGCTTCTTCAAGAAGCTCATCTAATTCGTCAACGAGTTGGGCTTGATTGCGTCCGTCTCCTCGTGACAGATAGTATTTAAAGCGAAGCAGGATGTCTTTTAATTTTTCTTCGACCTGAAGGTGGTAGCTTTGGATGGCTTTCTCACGAGAGGGCATGTAAAGGTTGACCAACAGAGCAAAGCTTGTCCCGATGAGAAAGAGGAGCACTTCATTGAGCAAGAGAGCTGGAGAAGTAGACTCCTGTACCAAGAGATGACCGACTAAGACACTGCTAGGTGTGATGCCGATTTCCCAGCCCATTTTGTAAGCAAGAGGCACATAGAGAGCCAGGTAGAGGCCCAGACTCCAGATGTGAAAGCCTGTCAGCTGAAAGGCTAGAACGCCGATAGCGAGCGCTAAGAGCATGGAAAAGAGGCGGTTACGGGCCAATTTTAGCGTACTTCTGCGCGTGTCAGAAAGGCTTAAGAGGGCGATAATGCCAGCTGAAACAGCTGATGATAAATCTAAAAAATAAGCGAGAAAACAAGCGAGACAGGTCGCCAAGACCAGTTTTGTCGTACGTTGGGTGATAGACATGAGAATTTCCTATAATACTAAAATAGAGAGTCCGACAAGGAATCAGGTACTAGGGACGGAGTTTTCGATTTGAAGCATATTCAGCAACTGCTGTAAAGAGAACATCTGTAGAAGAATTCAGAGCTGTTTCACAAGAGTCTTGCACGACCCCAATCACAAAACCGACTCCGACAACCTGCATAGCCAAGTCATTTGAAATCCCAAAAAGGCTACAAGCCACTGGGATAAGGAGAAGGGAACCTCCAGCGATCCCAGAAGCTCCGCAGGCAGAAATGGCAGCGACGACACTGAGCACAAAAGCTGTACCAAAGTCGACAGCGATTCCTAGCGTATTGACTGCAGCTAGAGTCAGAATGTTAATGGTAACGGCAGCGCCAGCCATATTGATAGTCGACCCAAGTGGGATGGAAACAGAGTAGGTGTCAGGATTCAGTCCCAAGTCTTGGCAGAGTTTCATATTGACAGGGATATTGGCAGCAGAACTACGAGTGAAAAAGGCTGTAACACCACTAGCTCGTAGACATTTCAAAACAAGAGGATAGGGATTTTTCCTCATAAAGAGAAAGGCGATGAGTGGGTTGACGATGAGAGCTACAAAGGCCATGGTAGCAATCAAGAGTCCTAGGAGGACACCATAGTTAGCCAGACTAGCAATCCCCTTGTCTGAGATGGTCTTAAACACCAAGCCTAAAATCCCAAAAGGAGCTAGATTGATAATCCATTCCACGATTTTAGAGGTGACATCTGCCATGGTTTTCAGTAATTCTTTACTGTGTCTACTTGCCTCTCTCATAGCCAAGCCAAAGATGACTGCCCAAGAGAGAATCCCGATATAGTTGGCTTCAACAATAGCATTTAGAGGATTGTCCACCAGTTTGAGCAGGAGATTGCTGAGAACTTGATCGATACCGTCAGGAGCAGTAACTTCTGTATTTGCACTGGTCAGGGTGATTTGTACAGGTAGTAAGAAACTCGCTAGAACGGCTACCAAAGCAGCAGCAAAGGTTCCAAGTAAGTATAGAAAGATGACCGTTTTCATATTGGTGTTTTGTCCCTTTTGGTGCTGGGAAAGGGCATTGGCAATAAGGGCAAAAACCAAAATAGGAGCAATAGCTTTCAGTCCGCCTACAAAGAGGTCTCCAAGCAGACCAATTCCTGTAAGGCTTGGAAAGAGCATCCCTAATGTAGCTCCCAAGATCATTCCAATGAGGATTCGTTTGATGAGGCTTGCCTTAGTCCAGGCTATAATGATTCGTTTCATAGCAGTCTCCTTCAAAATGTATTGTTTATAATTATAGTATAAATATGCTATAGAGGCAAGTGATATTTTGAAAATAGGTCCGATAATTGAATAATTATGAAAGAAATGAGACGGGTTATTTTATGGTATAATAGGAAAAAGGAGTTTTATATGCAAGATTTTTTTCAACGCTATTTTGATAAACTTGATTTAACAACCATATTAGAGAATCTCTTGACCAAGGTGATTTCTCTTTTGATTTTGTTTTTGCTATTTTATATAGCTAAAAAGATGCTTCACGCAACTGTACGAAAGATTGTCAAGCCCTCGCTTAAATTTTCAAATCGAGATGCAGGTAGACAAAAGACCATTTCTCGTTTGCTTGAGAATATCTTTAACTATACCCTTTATTTCTTTTTAATCTACTGTATCTTGTCCATTTTAGGTTTGCCAGTTTCCAGCCTCCTTGCTGGGGCAGGAATTGCTGGGGTTGCCATTGGGATGGGGGCGCAAGGTTTTCTATCCGATGTCATCAATGGCTTTTTCATCCTTTTTGAACGCCAACTTGATGTGGGTGATGAAGTGGTTCTCACAAATGGACCGATTACCGTTTCTGGAAAGGTCGTTAGCGTAGGAATCCGTAC
>CALHBZ010000072.1 GCA_937930605.1 Streptococcus oralis | reverse complement strand
AATGGACAGCTCTTGCTCGTCCAAAAACATGCAGTCGGTCTAGGTCTAGAAAAAAACCAGCAACAAAGAGATTCTGGAACCAGAATCTAAGTTCCAATATAAAAAAAACGAACAGTTAATAAAACTGTTCGTTTTTCTATTAGAATCCATCTACATTGGTATAGATCTTTTGTACATCTTCGTCGTCTTCAAGAACGCTGTAAAGTTTTTCAAAGGTTTCCAAATCTTCACCTGACAACTCAACTTCTGACTGAGGAATCATTTCCAATTCAGTCACTTGGAATTCTTGGATACCTGACTCACGAAGGGCAACGATAGCCTTATGAAGGTCAGTTGGAGCTGTGTAAACAGTGATTGTTCCATCTTCTGCTTCTACATCATCCACATCCACGTCAGCTTCGAGCAACAGTTCAAAGATGGCATCCGCATCTTCACCAGCAAATACGATAACACCCTTGTTGTCAAAGAGATATGAAACCGAACCTGAAGCACCCATGTTCCCGCCGTTTTTACCAAAGGCAGCACGGACATTGGCTGCGGTACGGTTGACGTTTGAAGTCAAGGTATCAACGATTAACATAGAACCATTTGGTCCAAATCCTTCGTAACGTCCTTCTGTAAAGGTTTCGTCTGTGTTTCCTTTTGCTTTATCAATTGCTTTATCGATAACGTGTTTCGGCACTTGGGCTTGTTTCGCACGGTCGATAACGAATTTCAAAGCAGTGTTTGATTCTGGGTCTGGATCCCCTTTTTTAGCTGCTACATAGATTTCTACACCAAATTTTGCATATACTTTAGAGTTAGCTCCATCTTTAGCCGTTTTCTTGGCTACGATATTGGCCCATTTACGTCCCATTAGGAATCTCCTTTTTTCACATTTTAATCTTTCTTATTATAACACAAGTCCATCTGATTTTCACTAGAGGAAATAGATTTTATTCAGCAAATCCGACTAGGATTGTCCTTTCGCTGCCAAGATGGCCTTGCCTTCTTTTATCAAGGGATGACGGAAAAGCGAGAAGTAAAGTTGTATGGTCATGGCAACCCAGATGAGAGGTTCACAAAGGATGACCCCCCTATAGCCTGCCCAAGGGATAATCAAGACCACAAAAGCAATTTTACCGATTAGTTCGATAAAACTAGATACCAGAGGCAGGACTTTTTGCCCCAAGCCCTGCAAACAATTCCGATAAATCAACAAGAGACTCAAAATCGGATAAAAGACTGAACTGATTTGCAGGTAGAGGCTACCATTTTCTACCAAGTAACCATCCGTTGAACTGGCCAAGAAGGAAATCAAGGTCGGACTAGCAAACAAGAGAAAGATACAGATAAAGCCTGCCCAGGACATACTCAGGCGACTGCCAATTCGAAGACCTTGAACAATGCGATCTGGTCGCTTAGCCCCAAGATTCTGAGAGGCAAAGGTCGTCATGGCAGAAGAAATAGCTGTCATAGGAAGGAGAGCAAAGGCCATAATGCGTCGCGCCGCTGTTTGCGCACTAATAATCACTGCGCCAAAGGTATTGACAGAAGACTGTAAAATCACACTGCCGATAGACACAATTGAACTCATCAATCCCATGGCCAAACCTTGTTCCAAGAGATCTGCATACAGGGCCTTGTTCCATTTAAAATGCTTGAGTTGAGGGAGCAGTTCCGGAACGCTCTTGCGGATATAATAAAAGCAAAGAATCGCTGATAATCCTTGTGAAATAATAGTAGCAAGTCCCGCAGATTGAACTCCCAGTTGCAGTTGCGTAATAAAATAGAGATCCAGAGCCACATTGACCAAGGCAGAGAAAATCAGAAAACCAAGCGCAGCCAGACTATCACCAATAGACCGCAACAAACCTGCAAAGAGATTATAGGCGAAGCTGACGCCTACACAGGTCACAATCATGGAAATATATTGATAGGACTGAGGGAGGATTTCTACAGGAGTATCTAAGTATTGCAAGAGTGGATACAGGCCGACAAATCCCATCAGCATAACTAAAATACTTAGAAGACCTCCTAAAATCCAGGTTGCAGCAACCGCTTCTTTGATTTTGGTGAAATTACGAGCCCCATAATAGCGAGCAATGACAATCCCCATCCCATTGCCAACACCAAGCGTAAAACCTATAATCAAGTCAAATATGGCCGTTGTCGCTCCTACTGCAGCCAAGGATTCTTGGCCAAGAAATCGCCCAACAATCAAGACGTCAGCTGTATTATAAAGCTGTTGAAAGATATTAGACAGCAAGATTGGAAAGGCAAAGCTTAAAAGCGAAGGAAGGATTGGGCCATTGACCAAATCTACTTTTCTTTTCTTATTCATAAGCCTATTATATCAGCTTTCTAAAGGAGCGACAAGGATTGCTTAGATTTCTTGAAATCAATTGCCTACCGAGAGACAATTTGCTATAATCAAGGAAAGGAGGTCATTTATGAGTTTGACCAGTCAATTAATAACCGATGCATTTCTGGATCTTGATAAGGTTGAAAAGCTAAACAATGAAGCTTTTCCCGAGGAAGAACGCGTTCCTTTATCCGAATTTTTACGCTATCAGGACCGAGACGACGCTCACTTTTTTGCCTTTTATAACCAGGAAGAGTTTGTCGGCTTTGCTTTTGCCATCTCCAATCAAAAAGCCTTTTATATCAGCTTTTTTGCCATCATGCCCCACCTGAGAAGCCACGGGTACGGAAAGGAAATTATCGAAAAGCTGACTGATTTTTACCAACGAACCATGTTGCTGGAAGTCGAGCGACTAGATGAAGAATGCGATAATCTGGAGCAAAGGAAGGCTAGAATGGACTTCTATCGACAAAATGGCTTTAAAACAGCCAACGCTTTTCTAGAGTACGAAGGTTTGAGTTTTGAAATTCTCTACCGTGGCGATCACTTTGACGAAGAAGCCTATCGTGATATCTTCCAGAAATTGCAAGATGAACATTATTTTGACTTTCATATCGAGTATCGCCGTTTCAGTGACCATTAGTTCTTTCATCCTAAATAAACATAAAAAGTAGCAGTTCCTATCTGCTACTTTTTATGTTATTCTTCAATTTCGATTCCAAGATCATCGCCAAGGTCAAGTGTTACTTCTTGGTTAGAAGTCGTCTCTGCTACTGGACTAACATCTGAGGTTTCTTCATCTTCAATCAAGCCATATTGAACACGAACTTGGTGGTCAATGGCATCAAAGATTTCCGGATGATCTGCCAAGTATTTCTTAGCATTTTCAGATCCTTGCCCAATTTTTTCACCCTTGTAAGAATACCAAGCTCCGGCTTTTTGGATGATATCAAGGTCACTTGCAATCTTCAAAAGCTCACCGGTCTTAGAAATCCCTTCTCCATACATGATTTCAACAAAGGCTTCCTTAAACGGTGGAGCAACCTTATTTTTAACAACCTTGATCTTGGTTTCCTTACCGACATTGGTATCTTTTTGGTCACCAGTTCCCT
>CALHBZ010000071.1 GCA_937930605.1 Streptococcus oralis | reverse complement strand
CTAAAACAATTGCAATCAATGCAGGAAGCTCGAGTTTGAAATGGCAACTTTACCAAATGCCAGAAGAGAAAGTTTTGGCTAAAGGCTTGATTGAACGTATTGGCTTGAAGGACTCTATCTCAACTGTAAAATTCGACGGCCGTTCTGAACAACAAATTCTTGATATTGAAGATCACACACAAGCTGTTAAAATTTTATTAGATGATCTGATTCGTTTTGACATCATCAAAGGTTATGATGAGATTACAGGTGTTGGACACCGTGTTGTGGCTGGTGGTGAATATTTCAAAGAGTCAACCTTGGTAGAGGGAGATGTTTTAGAAAAGGTTGAAGAGTTGGGACTTTTGGCTCCTCTTCACAACCCAGCCAACGCAGCAGGAATTCGCGCATTTAAGGAATTACTTCCAGATATTACCAGCGTTGTTGTTTTTGATACTTCATTCCACACAACAATGCCTGAAAAAGCCTATCGCTATCCTCTTCCAAATAAATACTATACTGAAAATAAAGTTCGTAAGTATGGAGCACATGGGACAAGTCATCAGTTTGTAGCAGGAGAAGCAGCTAAAATTTTAGGTCGACCATTAGAAGATTTGAAATTAATTACTTGCCATATCGGTAATGGCGCTTCTATTACAGCTGTCAGCGGTGGCAAGTCTGTGGACACTTCTATGGGCTTCACTCCGCTTGGTGGTATTATGATGGGAACACGTACAGGGGATATTGACCCAGCTATCATTCCCTATTTAATGCAATATACAGAGGATTTCAACACGCCAGAGGATATCAGTCGAATCCTAAATCGTGAGTCTGGACTTTTGGGTGTTTCTGAAAAATCAAGTGACATGCGTGATGTTATGGCTGCAGTAAAAGCAGGAGACCATAATGCGACCTTGGCCTACGAGATGTATATTGATCGTATTCAAAAGCATATCGGTCAGTATTTGGCAGTCCTAAATGGTGCAGATGCGATCATTTTCACAGCAGGTGTTGGTGAGAATGCCTCAGATGTACGTGGAGATGTTATTTCAGGAATTTCTTGGTTTGGATGTGATGTGGATCCAGAAAAGAACGTCTTTGGCGTGACTGGAGATATCTCAACTGATGCAGCGAAAATCCGTGTCTTAGTAATCCCTACAGATGAGGAATTAGTGATTGCACGTGATGTTGAACGATTCAAAAAATAACTAAAATAAGAAATAATGTACATGTAAAAAGAGTTGGAGAGTTTGCTCTCCAGCTTTTTTGCTTGGAAAAATCTCTAAAACCTTGCTGTTATTGGCTTTTTCGAAAAATATGGTATAATAGTAGTAATTTAATAGATGGAGTTGAGTTTTGAAAAAAAACTTTCGTGTAAAAAGAGAGAAAGATTTTAAGGAGATTTTTCAATATGGGACAAGTTTTGCCAATCGAAAATTTGTTGTCTACCAATTGGAAAACCAGCAAAACCATTTTCGAGTAGGACTGTCCGTCAGCAAAAAGCTGGGGAATGCGGTTACCCGAAATCAGATTAAGAGGCGAATCCGACACATTTTGCTAAGTGTAAGGGAGCATTTGGCTGATAACGTTGATTTTGTCGTGATTGCTCGAAAAGGCGTTGAAAGTTTGGATTATGCAGAGATGGAGAAAAACCTACTCCACGTATTAAAGTTATCAAAGATTTACCGGGAAGGAATTAGGAGTGAAAAAGAAACTACAGTTGATTAGTCTACTGGGCTTGTCCCTATTTGTCATGGCAGCTTGTGGGACAAGCGATGTTACAGCGGATACTACAGATATATGGAGTAAATTTGTCTATTTTTTTGCTGAAATCATCCGCTTTTTGTCCTTTGACATTAGTATCGGAGTGGGGATTATCCTCTTCACAATATTGATTCGGACGATTTTATTGCCAGTCTTTCAGACACAGATGGTTGCCTCTAGAAAAATGCAAGAAACCCAACCACGCATCAAGGCTTTGCGAGAGCAATATTCGGGTCGTGATATGGAAAGTAGAACCAAGCTAGACCAGGAGATGCGTAAGGTCTATAAAGAGTTAGGGATCAAGCATTCATCCTCTCTCTGGCCAATTTTAATACAAATGCCGGTCCTCTTGGCTTTGTTCCAAGCCTTGACTCGAGTAGACTTTTTGAAAACAGGGCACTTTTTGTGGGTGAACCTTGGGGGAGTAGACACAAGCTTTATCCTTCCGATTTTGGCGGCAGCCTTTACTTTCTTGAGCAGTTGGTTATCAAATAAGGCTTTACCTGAAAGAAGTGGAGCAATGACAGGGATGATGTACGGGATGCCGGTACTGATCTTTATCTTTGCCATCTCTGCGCCTAGTGGAGTTGCCCTGTACTGGGCAGTATCCAATGCTTATCAAGTTTTGCAAACCTATTTCTTGAATAATCCTTTCAAGATGATTGCAGCGCGCGAGGCGGAATTACAAGCTAAAAAAGATTTAGAAAATAGAAAAAGAAAAGCCAAGAAAAAGGCACAGAAAATGAAGTAATAAGGAGGAATCTGGTTATGGTGTTATATACGGGTTCAACAGTTGAAGAAGCAATTCAAAAGGGATTGAAAGAATTAGGTCTTCCTCGAATGAAGACTCATATAAAGGTTGTGTCCAAAGAGAAGAAAGGTTTTTTAGGCTTATTTGGGAAAAAACCAGCTCAAGTTGATATTGAGGCGATTAGTGAGACGACTGTGATTAAGGCCAATCAACAAGCCGTAAAAGGTGTTCCGAAAGAAATCAATGAACAAAACGAACCTGTTAAGACAGTAACAGAGGCGACAGTTGATCTCGGCCATGTTGTTGAGGCGATTAAAAAAATCGAAGAGGAAGGTCAGGGTGTTTCTGATGAAATCAAGGCTGAAATCTTGAAAAATGAGAAACATGCTAGCACTATTCTTGAAGAGACTGGGCATATTGAAATTTTAAATGAGTTGCAAATAGAAGAAGCTAGAACAGAAGCGTCAACAGAGGCCAAAGAACTTGTAGATGAGCAAGAGAAGAAAAAAAGTCAGTCCCTAGAAGATTTAGGTTTAAAAGTTGAACAGAGCTATGATATTGAACAAGTAGCGACAGAAGTAACTGATTATGTTCAAACAATTTTGGATGATATAGATGTTGAAGGTGTCATTTCAAGCGATTATAATCGCCGCATTATCAACCTGCAAATCGATACCAATGAACCAGGTCGTATTATCGGCTATCATGGAAAAGTTTTAAAGGCCCTTCAACTCTTGGCACAAAATTATCTTTATAATCGCTATTCAAGAACTTTCTACATTACGATTAACGTCAATGATTATGTTGAACACCGTGCAGAAGTCTTGCAAACCTACGCTCAAAAATTGGCGACTCGTGCATTGGAGGAAGGTCGTAGCCAACAAACCGATCCGATGTCAAATAGTGAACGCAAGATTATCCATCGCATTATTTCACGCATGGATGGCGTGACTAGCTATT
>CALHBZ010000070.1 GCA_937930605.1 Streptococcus oralis | reverse complement strand
TCAATGGTTGGCTTGTCAAAACCAACAATATTCATCTGTGTCACACCCATCTCAGCAGCCAAGGCAATTTCTTCTGCCTCACGTCCTGCAAATTCTTCCACATTTAAATGTGTGTGTATATCAAAAATCATCTCTTCTAACCTCGTTTTCTTCTCTCTATTATACCAAAAATAGCATCCCTCGGCTTGTAAAAATATTCTACTACCAATCGTTCCCCCTTGACTGCCTTTTTTCAAAGCAGTATAATAACACTTATTGAAATTTTCAGCAAAGGAAAAGAAAATGTTTAGAAAATTAAAATATACCTTTATCGGTCGGCCACTCAAGTCTCTCACAGACGGCGAAGGGGGATTATTAGGAAAAATGCAGGCACTTGCAATGTTATCCAGTGATGCCCTGTCTTCTATTGCCTATGGACCTGAACAAGTCATTCTCGTTTTAGTCAGTCTCTCTCCTCTCGCTATTTGGTGGAGCCTCCCTATCGGTATTTTTGTCCTCTTACTCCTCGCTAGTTTGACCATTTCCTATCGCCAAATCATACACGCCTATCCTCAAGGCGGAGGAGCTTATATGGTCACTCGGGAAAATCTCTCCCCCGAACTAGGCTTGATTGCAGGAGGCAGCCTCCTTGTTGACTATATGCTGACAGTAGCCGTATCCGTTGCGTCTGGAGCTGATGCGATTACTGCAGCCATCCCTGCCCTCCATCCTTATAATCTTCATATCTCTATTTTCCTAGTCTGCCTGCTCATGCTCTTGAATTTAAGAGGATTGAAAGAATCTGCCAGCTCTCTGATGATTCCCGTCTACCTCTTTATCTTCAGTACCGTCTTTCTCTTGCTTTATGGGTTCTTTCAACTATTCACAGGTTCCCTAAACTATCAGGCGACTTCAACCATTGGACAAACTGTTCCGAGCCTTTCCATCGTTCTCCTACTAAGAGCCTTTACCAGTGGCTCTGCCTCTCTGACAGGGGTTGAAGCTATTTCAAATGCGGTACCATTTTTTAAAACTCCGAAAGAAAAGAATGCTGCTCAGACTTTGACCATCATGTCGCTGATTTTAGGATTTCTTTTTGCAGGCATTACCTTCCTAAACTACTGGATGGGCATCACACCTCAACACGGAGAGACCATTCTCTCGCAAATGGCTAAGGGCATTCTTGGAGATTCATTTTTTGGTCATGCTAGCTACTATCTCTTCCAGTTCTCGACAGCCTTGATTCTAGCCGTAGCTGCAAATACTGGCTTTTCAGCCTTCCCTATGCTGGCCTACAATATGGCAAAAAATAAGTACATGCCTCATCTCTTTATGGAAAAAGGGGATCGCCTTGGCTACTCCAACGGTATCTTAACTCTGGCTTTTGGAGCTATGATCCTTCTTCTCATTTTTAATGGGAATACTGAACGCTTGATTCCTCTTTATACTATCGGGGTCTTCGTTCCCTTTGCCCTTTCTCAGACTGGGATGATTCGCCATTGGAAAAAGGAAAAAGGAGCAAACTTCTTAAAACCTGCCTTTGCTAATATTCTTGGGGCCATCATTTGTTATGCCATTGTCCTCATTTTACTCCTCTTCAGACTAGGTGATATCTGGCCATTCTTCCCAATTATCCTAGTCTTGACCTTCCTCTTTTTATCCATTCACAGTCATTATCAAAAAGTAGCAAAACAACTACGACTCTACGAAGGAATCCAAAAACGCACTTATGACGGTAACCTTGTCCTTGTCCTAGTAGGAAATGTCACTCGAGTAAGCGTGGGAGCCATTAACTACGCTCAAAGTATCGGTGACGAAGTGTTGGCCATGCACATTTCTACTAAAGAAACGGAAGAAAAAGACCAAGAAATTCTTCAGGAATTTGCCGATTACTTCCCAAATATCACTCTGAAAAATATCACCACCAGCTACCGCGACATCATCACCCCTAGCGTCAAGTATGTTAAACGAATCGCCCAAGAAGCCAAGCAAAAAAACTATACCGTTACAGTCCTCGTCCCACAGTTTATCCCAAACAAGCCTTGGCAAAATATCCTGCACAATCAAATGAGCCTCAAACTGAAATACGCTCTCAGATGGCATGAAGATGTCGTTGTCGCTAGCTACTCCTATCACTTAAAAGAATAAACAAAAACTCAAAATCAGTAACTTATATCTGGTTTTGAGTTTTTCTATATGTGATCTTTTAAATAAGCCTTCTATGAGTTTCAGTTGAAATGGACGATTGCATGGACAATTCACTATATAAGATAAAAAGAAAAGCCAGTAGACTCGAGTTCCTACTGACTTCTTTGTTGAATTCGTTTGGATTAAGCAGCCAAAACTTTGCGTCCTTTACGACGACGAGCTGCCAATACGCGACGACCGTTTTTAGTTGACATACGGTTACGGAATCCGTGTTTGCGCGCACGACGAAGTTTACTTGGTTGATAAGTACGTTTCACGATGAATACCTCCTCATAGATTTTGTATTCGTTTAGCCGGCTATAAAGTGATCAGTTACTAAACATACTTTACCATTCTATCTGATTCTGCCACTTTTGTCAATAGCTCCAAGCAAATGTTTTCTCGCTTTTCCTATGAAAGTCCTTATCAGAAACAGTTATTAGTAACATTCTCTTCAGATGCTAATAAATCAGTAAAAAATAATTCTTGCTAACATACATTTACTATATTGAATCCACCGATTTCATATCCCAAACTGTCTACAAAAATTAGCATTCATTTCTAACAATTCTTTAAAAGAAACTATTTTTCTAACTGCACCTGATGGAGTGTATTCCATTGACCACATAAAAGGATAGGTCAAAATAACTTCATTTGTTTCAAGCGATAAATCTAATTTGAACAAATCTGATACTATAAGTTCTTGATAAAATAGGTCTAACTGATTTGTAGTCACCCAATATAAAAATCCCTTATAATCTATCTCCAAATTCTCCCATTCTAATGTATCAGGGGCGAAATATTCTATTGAATTTAATTTTTCAATATTTATTGCAAATAGACCACCGAAAATATCATAGGCTATCAAACAACTATCAGGATTATAACATTTTGAAAACAATTCATTACAATAGATGAAACCATTCTCTGAATCATTCCCCAAAATCTTTAAATAACCATTAACAGTTATATAAGAAAAATGTTCTAAAATAAACTTCAGTTCTGGTGGTGTTTCTATACTATCCGTTATCTTTTTATTAAATTCTAAAAACTTAATATCATTGGAACTTTCATCAAATTTTTCAAGAATCTCTTTCATAGTTGGCATTTTATTTACCTATTCTCCTCTATTCATCTTTACTCTTGTAGTTCATAGTTACTAATGTTTATAATATTAAAGTTTCTAAGTTCAGAATGTCTAATCAATTCTAACAATAAATTCTAATCTTTCAGGATATTATACCTGCTCAGTATCCTTCCAAGAAAATAAAAATCTCAGAGAGGTAACGTTTAAATCATAAAAACGTTCGCTTTCTCTGAGATAAAACGCTAAAATCTAGTTGAGCCCTATAGAACCCTTATCTACGATACTGTTTCAAGAAACGAGTCATCTTTTCTTGGATTTGTGCTAGCTCGTCCACACGTGGGAGGTAAACGATACGGAAATGGTCTGGTTCTTGCCAGTTAAATCCTCGACCATGAACCAAAAGAACCTTTTCTTGTTTCAAGAAATTAAGAACAAACTGCTCATCATCATCGATGCGATACATATTGCGGTCAATTTTAGGGAAGATATAAAGCCCCGCTTTCGGCTTGACCGCAGACAAACCTGGGATATCTTGGATAGCATTGTAGATAAAGTTTCTTTGCTCGTAAATCCGTCCACCTGGCAGAAGCAATTCGTCCACCGACTGGTGACCTCCTAGCGAGGTTTGTACGACTTGCTGAGCCAAAACGTTGGAGCAGAGGCGCATATTGGACAGCATATTGAGCCCTTCAATATAGCCTTTAACATGGGTCTTAGGTCCAGATAAGACCATCCAACCCACACGAAAACCAGCGATGCGGTGAGATTTTGACAGACCATTCATGCTGACACAGAAGACATCTGGAGCCAGACTTGCTACCGGTGTATGAACATGACCATCCATCACCATGCGGTCATAAATCTCATCTGCAAAGATAATCAAATCATTTTGACGCGCAATCTCGATAATCTCCAACAAGAGTTCCTTAGGATAAAGGGCTCCAGTTGGGTTGTTTGGATTGATAAGGACGATTGCCTT
>CALHBZ010000069.1 GCA_937930605.1 Streptococcus oralis | reverse complement strand
GACTATAAGACAGACCGAGTAATATTGTCACCAAGGCAAAACCAGAGAAAATCGTTCTCAATTTTGCTTTTTCCATCACTTTTAGTAGGAAGTTAAAGGCAATGGCCAGCACTGCAGAAGAAAGTGCCCCAATCAAAATCAGACTGGCATTATTACGGTCAATTCCCAAAAGGATAAAGGAACCTAGTCCCCCTGCCCCAATCAAGGCCGCCAAGGTTGCTGTACCGATAATTAAGACCGCTGCCGTCCGAATCCCAGACATCATAACAGGCATGGCAAGTGGAATTTCAAACTTCTTGAGACGCTCCCATCTGGTCATCCCAAAGGCAATCCCAGCCTCTTGAAGACTCGGATCAATTCCCTTCAGCCCAGTGATGGTATTTTGCAAAATCGGAAAAATAGCATAAATCACTAGAGCTGTCAAGGCAGGCAAGGTTCCAATTCCCATCAAGGGAATAAAGAGTCCCAACAAGGCCAGAGACGGAATGGTCTGGAAAACCCCAGCAATCTGCAAGACCCAATCCGCCAACTTCTCATGATAACGAAGATAAACAGCCAAGGGGACTGCAATAAAAATAGCTAGTAACAGGGTCAAAAGTGACAACTGCAAATGTTGAGATAGGGCTGTCAACCAATCACCAAAACGGTCCTGAAAAGTTGATATTAAATTAGTCATGAACACTACCTCCAAACAAGTTTGCTACAAATTCTGTGGCAGGAGCTTGTAAAATTGTTTCAGGTTCTGCGACCTGACGAATCTCTCCATCCTGCAAGACAGCAATACGGTCCGCCAATTTCAAAGCTTCATCCGTATCGTGGGTCACAAAAATCGTTGTCATTCCAAACTCTTTATGCAATTCTTTCGTCAGAACCTGCAACTGTTTTCTCGAAATAGCATCCAAGGCCGAAAAGGGCTCATCCATGAGGAGAATCTTAGGCTGACCAATCATGGCACGGACAATACCAACCCGTTGCTGTTCTCCACCAGATAATTCACTAGGTAGGCGATGCCCATACTCAGCTACTGGTAAACCAACCTTAGCCAAAAGCTCTTCTGTTTTCTGAGCAATTTTTTCCTTAGTCCAGCCCTTCATTTCTGGAATCAGCGCAATATTTTCTGCAACCGTTAGATTGGGAAAGAGGGCAATAGCCTGTAAGACATAGCCTGTAGAAAGGCGCAACTCTCGCTCATTATATTCCTTGATGCGCTTGCCATCCATATAGATATTGCCATCTGTTGGCTCTAAAAGGCGGTTAATCATCTTAATCATGGTCGTCTTACCTGACCCAGAAGGTCCAACTAAAACCATGAACTCCCCATTCTCAATCCGTAAATTGACATCTCTCAAAACATCTTTTTCTGTGTAGCGTAGCGCTACATTTTTGTATTCAATCATTATTTGTCCTCAATTTTTACGATAACCTTGCCAAAAGATTGGCTACTTTCCAGATAAGCATGCGCGTCCTGGATTTGTTCAATAGAAAATACTTTTTCAGGTCGTACATCTACCTGATAACGCTCCACAAAGTCCACCAAAGCTTGAAGCTTGTCTTGAGACACATTACCAGAAGCAAAGGTTGTCAAGTAGAGATTGCGATAAAGCATTTCAATAGGGTCAAAGTCTGGAATAGTCCATTGACCTCCCAGCAAGCCACAAGAGCAGATCATACCACCATCTGTCGTCCGAGAAAATGTATCAAGAATGGCACTCGGACCGACAAGATCCAAGACCTTGTCAAACTGCTCTTCCGTTTGCAAGACGCCATCCTTATCCAAAATCACCTGGTCAAATCCTGCCTCTTTTAGTTGCTTTTCCTTGCTCAGACTTCGGCTACTTCCCGCTAGATAGGCTTTCGGAAATTGCCCCTTGAGAAGCTTTGCAAAAGCAATCCCAACACCACTCGTCGCTGCTCGAACCAGAACTCGATCTCCCTCTTCAATCTTGAGATTGAGATAAGAGCCAAATGCTGTATAGTAGGTTTCAGGCAGAGCGATTAAACTTTCCAAACCAAGCTCCGTCCTCACAGGATAAACCTGTTCATCTGGTAGCAAAACATACTCAGCATAACCACCATCAAAAGCGCGTCCCATTTCTCCCATGATGGAGATGACTTGCTGCCCGACCTGCAAATCGGGACAATTGGTCTCCTCTACAATTCCCACACATTCAATTCCTAAAATCCGTGGAAATTGAACGGACGGCGATAGTCCTTGACGAGTAAAAATCTCGCTATGGTTGATTCCAAATCCTTGCACCTTGACCAAGGTCCAACCTTCTTTAACAGTCGGTTTTGGAACTTCCACAACCTGCAGAACTTCTGGTCCTCCAGCTTCCTTGACAAGCACAGCTTTCATCTTAGTATCCCCTTTTAAAACTTTCCTCTGTTGGTCAATTTACCAACCTCTTAATAACTAATTGAATCTATTTTATTCCTCATTTGCTTTCTCTTTCAGATTAGCCAAAATTCTTTCTTGAAAGGCTTCAAACTGACGAATTTCTTCCTCAGTGAATCCTTTATAAAAAATTGCATCCAACTTTTGACTGATACGATGGCCGACTTCTTTCTGGGATGAACCAAGTTCAGTCAGAACGACATATTTTTTCCTCTTATCTACCCCACACGGACTAATCGTGATCAGCTTTTGCTCCTCAAGATTCTTTATCATGCTTGTGAGCGTATTATTGGCGAGTCCAGTCGCCAGCGCAATATCTGTCGCCGTAGCGCAACCCGTTTCACTCTTCCATAACACCGTAAGAATCTTACCCTGTTCACTCCGATAAAGAGCCTCAGAATCCTGACTTAATAACTTTTGAAATAGCCGTCCATTCAATAAACGAATATGGTGGGCTACTAAATGACTATCTTTCATGATCTCTCCATTTTATTTCTATATCGAATCTTTTTTATTGTAACACCTCTCGTTCCATCTGTCAACTATTTCGATTTAGAAATAATTTTCACCAACAAAAAAGACCTCCTACCTAGAGTAGAAGATCTTCACTATTTATTAACTTAATCTGTCATTTCGGACACCAGTGTTCGATGTTCCAGTGGTAGACTGCACATAATTAGCAAGAAGATGAATCCTGACTGTATCCAGAAGAGAGCCAAGTCAAAAATTCCATGTACAGCAACTACTGTAAGGAAGGAGAGATAAAGACCGATAATCGGTCGTTTGCCAGACTCCTGACTCATATCCATCATCATGTGAACCGGAATCACCGAAGAAATGGATAAGAGAATGGTTCCAATCAAACCATAACTCAAAATAGTATCGATGTAAAGACTATGCGCGTGTTCGTGGTAAGGTGCATGAATTCTCGGATAGGAATTCATATAGGTCAGCGGACCCTCACCCCAGATCGGATTTTGCTTGAACAAAGTCATACCCGCATTCCAGATTGAAACTCGCTCCTCCATTGAAGAATCTAGCGTCCCCATACGGACTCCCAAATCGCTTGAGAAGAGGAAACAAAGTCCAATCCCGAAAACTCCAATACTGAGCCAGAAGGCACGCCAGTTTTTAATGGTTGTAAAAAGATAAATAATCGCACCAGCGATGATGGCAGGAAAGGCCGTTCTATTTTGCGTAAAATTCAAACCAAATAGATTCACAAAACCTGCTAGCACACAAAAGACTTTCAACCATCTTAACTTCGTCGTTGTAAAGAGATAAAAGGCAATCATGATACAGAAACAACAGATAATTCCATAGTAATTCGGATTAAAGAAGGTCACCTCTGCACGGTTTTGGTGCCATACTTGCATATTAGGCGAAAGAAAGGCGTAGTTAAATTTCTTTACAATTTGGAAATGCTCCAAAGTAGCAAAAGCGGCAGAGACAACACTACCAAACAAAACCGTCTGGAGTATCAGTCGAAAGAAAGCATGCGTCAGACGTTTCTGGTAAAAACTAAAGAAAATGAGGAAGAGAAACATCAGTAAAGATGCAACCAATCCAAGCCAGTTCTTGGCGACGATAGAGATGATACTACTATAGGCAATAAAAAAGAGAAGTACAGGATGTTTTGCCAATCCTTTGATAATTCCCTTCATCTCTCCAGTAACAAGTAAACCTATCAAATATAAAGCAAAGAGCCCTAAGAATAAATAAAAAGGTAAAAAGATACTCATGATCATCAGATACAAAAAGAAATCTTTTCTCGAAAGCCCTCTTATCTTATCCAGTAATCCAATTGATTTCAAAACGGATCCTTTCTGTTCTGGATTTCTCCAGAAGATAAATGCTAAACTATCTTTATATTTTACCATTTTTTCCGTCATTTGGGAACAATGAACACGCTACCAAAATAAAAAACTTTTAGGGGAGAATGAAAGTATACTCTACTATATTCGGAGATATTCCAGTCCAATAATTGTTAGAGAAAAAGAAGTAAACTTCCTAAAAAAGGAAAAGCTATGGTAGAATATAAGAAAGGCGAAAATATCTACTATTGAACGACAGTAAAAAGGAAAGAAAGTATGAAATCACACCAACTAGTCTACCAAATACTAGCCAGAGAAAACGACTATGTCAGTGGGGAAAAAATTGGCGAAGAACTGAATCTAAGTCGGACATCCATATGGAAAGCAATCCAACGCCTTCAATTAGAAGGCTTAGAAATTGACAGTATCAAAAATAGAGGATACAAGCTTATTCAAGGTGATTTGATATTGCCTGATTTGATTCAAGAAAAAACCAACTTAACCATTCTCTACAAACCTGAAACCAAATCAACACAAACAGATGCAAAAAAAGGTATTGAGGATGGAAACAAGGGAAACACCCTCTATCTTTCCACATGCCAAACAGCAGGACGTGGTCGCTTTCAACGTCCCTACTACTCTCCTTCTCAGGGAGGCATCTATATGTCATTGCATATTCAACCAAATCTCCCCTATGAAAAACTGCCATCCTATACACTCCTTGTAGCCGCAGCAGTCTACAAAGCCATTAAAAATCTAACCATGATAGAAGTAGATATCAAGTGGGTTAATGACATCTACTTTAAACATAAAAAAATAGCAGGTATCCTTACCGAAGCTATGACGTCCGTTGAAACAGGTTTAGTGACAGATGTCATTATCGGACTTGGAATAAATTTTTCTATTACAAATTTCCCAGACGATTTAAATGAGAAAGCAGGAAGTTTATTCACACTACCTACCCCAATTAGTCGCAATGAGTTGATTAGCGAAATATGGACTTGTTTCTACAAGACTGATCCAGATGAGCTACTTTATATCTATAAAGAGAGATCTTTAGTTCTTGGAAAAGAAGTCACCTTCCAGCTAGATGGAAAAGAGAAAAAAGGCCTTGCAAAAGAAATCTCAAACGCCGGTCAACTTAAAGTCGAACTTAAAGATAAACATACTATCTGGCTGAATAGCGGAGAAATATCCCTAACGAGCTGGTAATAATAAAATCCCCCTCTTGTAAACTGAACTGCACCCCAAAAGTTAGACAGAAAAAATCTAACTTTTGGGGTCTTTTATTATGAAATTGAGTTATGAGGATAAAGTTCAGATCTATGAACTTAGAAAACAAGGATATAGCTTCAACCAGCTTT
>CALHBZ010000068.1 GCA_937930605.1 Streptococcus oralis | reverse complement strand
AAGTAAGGACAGCAACTTGAACCTCTACTGAACCTGTATCACCTTCGTGACGTGCATATTGTGCGATGATTTCATTTTTTTTCTCTTTTGAGATTGCCATGATGTTTCTCCTTTTTATTTGGCTTCATCCGAGTGACAGGTTGGCATGCCTGTAACCAAGAAGAAGTTATTTGTCTTTACGACAGTTCTTATTCTACCAAGAAGCAGAGACTTTGTCAACTGATTTACTGTTTAAAACCTTGAATTACTCTACTGATTTCAGGGCTTCTAGCATATCCACCTTTCTCAAGCGGTGATTGACAAAGAGACCCAGTAAAGCTAAGATTACAGTCACTGCGACGATTGGAAGAGCATAGACTTCCCAGCTGACTCGTGGATAAAAAAGTATGGTGGCAGGTGAGATCATTTGAATCAAAAATTGATGTAAATAGTAGCCAGCTACCAAGCCGAGAACAATCCCCACAAGGGACAGCACCATGGTCTCGCGGTAGATATAAAGGGTCACTTCTTTATTATGAAAACCGAGAACCTTGATAGTGGAAAGTTCACGGATACGTTCTGCCACATTGATATTGGTGAGATTGTAAAGAATGACAATAGCTAGCAAGACGGAAACAAGGACGAGGATTGCCATGGTTTTATTGAGCGAACTAGCCACGGATTCAAAGAGATGGATGGCTGTTGCATTTTGGACCACCCCAGAAACAGCTGCTTTTTTCATAAAGGCAGCAGCTTCTTTCTCAGTATTGGATGGTGTTGGCTCTTTTAATTTTACTAGGTAAGTATTCTCTTTCGGACTGGTACCGTACACTTGTTCGTAAGTCGCTCGGTTGAGATAAACAAAGTGTCCAACATAGTTTTCAGAAATCGCCGCGACCTTGATTTCTTTCACATCAAGCTCTAGCTTGTCTCCAACCCTAACACCTGCTAGTTGAGCTAGTTTTTGACTCACGACAGCTCCATCAGTGATCTCCACCTCTTGCCCATTTTCCTGTAATGCGATAAAGGGCTTGAAGTCTTCTCTGCTTGTGACCATTATGGTGATGGTCTGAAGTCCTGCTTTTCCTTTGAAATCTTTTTCAATGGATTTAGAGTAAATCTTTTGGTAAGCATGGATAGGCTCAGCTTCCAAGGCACTTTCTAGATCTGCTTTTTCTTGCTCCGTTACACTACTCTTTTCCGCTACAATCATCTGGTATTGCTGGATTTGTTCAAATTGACGCTCCACAACTCCTCCCACAGAAGATTGAATGCCCAGACCTGCAAATAGGAGAGCAACCGAACCCGCAACCCCAAAGATGGTCATCAACATTCGTTGCTTATAACGGAAAATATTTCGCGCCGTAACCTTATGAGTGAAGCTCAAACGGCTCCAAATAAATGTCAGCCTCTCCAGTAAAATCTTTGATCCTTTAACGGGAGGTTTGGGAACCAAGAGTTGGGCTGCTTCATCGTGTAATTCCCTCCGCGCTACCAGATAAGCCGGCAAGACGCTGGATACCCAACTCAAGGCTAGGGCAAGGAGGCTATAAGACCAATAAAAATACTCTTGGCTTTTCCCAATGACCATTCCAGCTGTTATAACATCCGAAATCACGCCTGCAAGGAGATAATGTCCTAGAAGTGTTCCTAAAACGGTTCCCACAGTTCCTGCAAGAAAACCATAGAGAACAAACTTGGCAACAATATCTCGGTTACGGTAACCTAGGGCCTTGAAAATACCAGCATTGGTACGCTCTTCATCTACAAAGCGAGTCATAGTTGTGAAGGTCACCATTGCAGCGACCATATAAAGTACCACGGGGAAGATATTCCCGACAGAACGGATACTTGCTGAAGCGTTACTGTACATGAGATAGCCTTGACCACCTGGCATGGTTTGGCGGTTGTATACATGGTAAGTCGGCTCTACCAGTTCATCAAGCTCTTTCTGACGTTGTTCAAACTTCTCTTTTTCCTTAGTTAGAGAACTCTCTGCCTGAGCCAGTTTTTCTTTTTCTGTAGCCAATTCTTCCTTAGCCTTTGTCAATTGCTCCTTGGCTTGACTCTTTTGCGGTTCTGGTAAAGTGGTCACTTGTTCTTCTTGAGTTTTCAATCGACTTTCAGCCTGCTCTAACCGACTCTTGCCTTTTTGAAGGTTCCTTTCAGCTGTTTGGAGCTGTTCTTTTCCACCTTCCAAGTTCTTTTGCCCATTTGCTTTGATGCTGGCCAATCGTTTT
This sequence comes from Streptococcus oralis, assembly GCA_937930605.1. GTDB lineage: Bacteria > Bacillota > Bacilli > Lactobacillales > Streptococcaceae > Streptococcus > Streptococcus oralis_CO. Next base: position 1,586 of record CALHBZ010000068.1, on the reverse strand, counting down.
TGACCATTATCAGCCAATAAGTCTTGCAAGTCTTTCTGATGTTGATCTTGTTTCATCCCATAGTCTGATGAAAAAGCATCCAGATTTTTTAAATCATCATAGCGCACACGCGCAATACTGTACACTTCTGTATCAAACTGACTGGCTAATATCACCCCATAACCAGCCAAGCTTCCATTTCCACTACTAGCCCCTCCCAAGTCTTTTTGAGAAAACATCTCACCCGACTGAACAAATCCAGTAATGGTGAAAGATTGGGATTTTATGACGGTCTTCCCTTCTTCTTTCTTGCTAAAGGTGATAGTCTGTCCAATCTGATATCGGTCTTTCCAGAAATCAGCCAAGGCAATTTCCCCATCAGTCTCTGGAAGTCGCCCTTCTGTCACTTGGAAGGTTGAAATGCCTTCTGGCTTGGAATAAAGTCGAACTGCCTCTTCACCTTTTTCAACTGTTAGGTCCTCCATATAGCCAAACTCAACACTTGCTCCTTGAAGGGTCTTTAGTTCCTCCTGATCTTCTTTGTCCAAGCCATAATCAGCTATCACTGCCAGATCCAAAGTATTGGCTTTACGGAGATAATCCTCAGCCGTGCGTTCCATATTTGGGCTAGTCACTTTGAGTCCTACTAGGGCTAAAGAACCCAGCATCATCAAGGTCAGGATAGAAGCAAAGCGTCCCTTGGAAGCAATCACCGACTGGAGCAAGTCTTTTCGGTATGTTTTTTTCATGCTAATACTCCAATGTATCAATATCCTGTGGATGCTCATTGATTGTTACGCTCTTAACCGTGGCATCACGCATGTGAATCACCCGATCTGCGATAGGAGCTAACGCGCTATTATGGGTCACGATAATCACTGTTGCCCCCTTTTGACGAGACATGTCTTGGAGAATCTTCAAGACTTGCTTCCCCGTCTGGTAATCCAAGGCACCTGTCGGTTCATCGCAGAGGAGAATTTTAGGATTTTTGGCTACAGCGCGTGCGATGGAAACTCGTTGTTGCTCCCCTCCAGAAAGCTGGGCTGGAAAGTTATTGAGCCGATGAACCAGACCTACGTCTGTCAAGACCTGCTCTGGATCCAAGGCATCAGCTACAATTTCTGAGGCCAACTCTACGTTTTCCTTAGCTGTCAGATTGGAGACTAGATTGTAAAACTGAAAAACAAAGCCCACATCATCTCGACGATAGTTTGTTCGTTGGTGGGAATTGTAGTCGGCGATATTGGCACCATCAATCCAAATCTCCCCCTCATCATTGGTATCCATACCTCCTAGGAGATTGAGAACCGTTGACTTTCCAGCCCCAGACGCACCAAGGATAATAACCAGCTCCCCCTTTCCAATTTCAAAATTCACATCACGATTAGCCACAATCTCCGTGTCACCGACCTGATAGCGCTTGTAGCTGTGTTTCATTTCAATGTAAGCCATCGTCTTTCTCTCTTTCTTACAATTAAGTGATTCTTTACTATCATTATAACGCTTTTTCAACTAGTTGGAAACTAGAAGCAAAAACAAAAAAGCCTAGGAATCTGAACTGCACCCCAAAAGTTAGACAGAAAAAATCTAACTTTTGGGGTGTTTTA
>CALHBZ010000067.1 GCA_937930605.1 Streptococcus oralis | reverse complement strand
CTTTCATACGATTTTTGGGCTGTTTAGAAAAGAGGAGAAGTGATGACTCAAGTAAAAGGCCTTTGTGTCATGGATGTTGATGGAACCTTAATAGCTGAAGAAGTTATTGACCTTTTAGGAAAAGAGGCAGGTTGCGAAGAGGAAATTTCAGAGATTACCAATCAAGCAATGCGGGGAGAACTGGATTTTGAAAGGAGCTTACGAGAAAGAGTCGCTTTGTTAAAAGGTCTTCCAATTTCGGTCTTTGATACAGTCTTCAAATCCATCCATCTTTCCCAAAATGCTCAGGAATTTATCTCCATTCTCCAAAAGAAAGGCATTCTAGTTGGTCTAGTGTCTGGTGGATTTAGTCCGATCGTTGAGAGATTAGCAAAATCCCTAGATATTTTCTATTTCTCTGCCAACCAGTTAGAAGTAAAAGACGGCTTTTTAACAGGACGGTTAGTTGGTGAAATTGTGACAGGTCAAGTAAAAGAATCTACTCTTGAGAAATGGAGAACGGAGTTAGGACTTCCCAAAGAAAGAACGATTGCTATCGGTGATGGTGCCAATGACCTCTTGATGTTAAAGACAGCAGGCCACGGTATAGCCTTTTGTGCCAAAGAGGTCGTAAAAGCAGAGATAGCTTGTCATGTAGATACGAGGGATTTTTTGGAAGTTCTTCCTTTGATTGATTTCTTAGAATGAGAGGGAACTATGAAAATTGTAATCGCACCTGATTCTTTTAAAGAAAGTTTGACAGCAGAAGAGGTCGCCAAAGCTATAAAAAGAGGTTTCGAGAAAGCAATTCCTGGTGTAGTTTGTTCTCTCTGCCCAGTTGGTGATGGAGGCGAGGGAACTGTGGATGCGATTCGACATTCTCTTGACCTCGAAGAAAAATGGCAAGAGGTGACGGGACCTTTTGGTCTTAAAGAAGCAATGCGCTACTTTCAAAAAGATCAAATAGCGCTCTTTGAAGTTGCTGACTTGGTTGGGTTAGGAAAAATTCCTCAGGAGAAACGAAATCCCCTCCGCATCCAAACACGTGGTATCGGAGAGCTGATTCGCCATCTCGTTGATCTTGGAATGAAAGAAATCTATATCGGTGTTGGCGGTACGGCAAGTAATGATGGTGGAATTGGCATTGCAGCTGCTTTGGGTTATCGCTTTTATGATAAGAATGGAAAGGAATTACCAGCTTGTGGTCAGACTTTACTTGAGTTTGAGTCAGTTTCCAAAGATGACCTATACAGGATTCCAGAAGATGTGAAGATTCGCATTTTAGCAGATGTTGAGAGTCCTCTATGTGGTTATCAAGGCGCGACCTACACATTTGGTAGGCAAAAGGGCTTAGACCCTGCTTTGTTTGAAACAGTAGATCTGGCTATGCAGGGATTCTATGAAAAATTCTCACCTTCAACCCTGCCTCTGAAGGGAGCGGGAGCAGGAGGTGGCATTGCAGCCGGGCTCTGCGCCTTTGCACAAGCCAGCATCGTATCAGGAATTGACACTTGTTTGGACTTGATAGACTTTGACAAGAAAGTTGAAGATGCTGACTTAGTTATCGTTGGAGAAGGCAGACTGGACAGTCAAAGCTTTGCTGGGAAAGCTCCTATCGGTGTAGCAAAAAGAACCCCTAACGGAGTTCCAGTTATCGCTATTTGCGGTAGTCTTTCTGAGGATTTACCTCCCCTACCCTTTGAAAATATACAAGCAGCATTCTCTATCCTAGAGAAAAGTGAACCTTTAGAAGACAGTTTGAAAAAAGCAAGCCTCTATTTGGAGCACATGGCAGCAAATATTGGTCGTTTATTACAGTTGAGGAAGGATTAGCCGAACCATTTTTTCCAGATGGATTTTTTAACTGGTTCATCCTGCTCAACCTCCCATAGATTTGGAAAAGCCAGCCGGAGATCCTTTTCATCTACTTGAACAGGTTCGTTCGAATGGATAACTAAACCTAAAGGAGAAGAAGTGTGATCCTCTGATACGATTGTTGCTTGACTATTGGTTTTCTTAGCTTCTTTTAAGTAGAATACCTGTTTGTCAAACTCAATATTTGGCGAAATCTTCACAAAAAGCACCTCTGCCTTTTCTTGAAAATTTTCCAAAATCGTTAGAAATCCCTTTTGCAGCTGAAGACTATTGGCTGTCTCGATATCTGCATAGCCTAGAACTCTTTCCTCGAAAGTACCGAGAAAACGACGTTGCTCATCTGGGTTTAATTTTGGCCCACCATGAGCCTTTTCTAGTAGTTGTTTTGATAAATCTGTCATAAAATTAGTATATCACAAAATACAAAAGAAAACAGACGAAAGAAAGCGATTACTTTATAAAGTTAAGGAAAATTTGCACAAAGATAACGTTTTTTCTTGAAAAACGCTTATTTTTAAGGTATCATAGAGGTGTAAAAAATTTAACTCAAAGGAGAGTAAAAAATGTCAATTATTACTGATGTTTACGCTCGCGAAGTCCTAGACTCACGCGGTAACCCAACACTTGAAGTAGAAGTTTATACTGAATCAGGTGCTT
>CALHBZ010000066.1 GCA_937930605.1 Streptococcus oralis | reverse complement strand
CCAATTTTGCTTCTGTAACGAAGGTATTGTTTACAACGGCAGCGTCAACTGATGATAATGAACGAGCTGTTTGACTAGCATCCAATTCAGTAATCTTCAAGTTCTTTGGATTTTCTTTGATATTAGCAACTGTTGCAAGAGCAGTTCCAGAAACATCCAATTTGATCAAACCAGCTGATTGAAGCAAGTAAAGCGCACGGCTTTCGTTTGTTGCATCGTTTGGTACAGCGATTTCACCGTTATCTGGGATTTCTTCCACTTTAGTGTACTTGTTTTCTTCCCCATTTTTACCTGAGTAAAGGCGGATTGGTGAGATGTAGGTATCTGCAATCGCTACAAGATCTTTTCCGTTTTCTTTGTTCCAGTTGTTCAAGAAGTTATAGTGTTGGAAAGCGTTCAAGTCAACTTCACCATCAGCAGTTGCCTTGTTTGGCTGTGAATAGTCTGTGAACTCTGTGAATTCCAATTTAATTCCATCTTTTTCAACCAATTCTTGGATTTTATCCCAACGCGCTTCTTCAGAACCGCTACGGTTAACTGTTGCAATTTTGACAACTGTTTCATTGTCTGCTTTCTTTTCTGAATTTCCGCAAGCTGCAAGAGCCAAACCTGCGACTGTAGCGAGCGCTGCTACACCGAGCCATTTTTTAATTTTCATGATTCTATCTCCTTTAAAAATAATACCGTAATAGTATCTCATACTTTATTTGATTTCGCAAATTGTTATTAGATAGGCAGGCATATAGTTTGAAACTATATGCCTAAAGATTGAGAAATCATCCACCTTTCTCAGACTGGATGATTTCATACGACTATTTAATGTCAGCTTCTGCTGGTAGGTAAGTGTCTCCGAAGAATTGTTTAGACAATTTTTCAAGCGTTCCGTCTTTGTAGAGTTCTTGGATACGTTTGTCTACAAACGATTTCAACTCATCTTGACCTTTGGCAAGAAGTGGGTAAACATAAGGTTGTTGGTCGCTTGGAAGTTCGATGACTTTCAAGTTGTCCAATCCTTGGTTCTTGATAACTGTTTCAACACCAATCTTATCAAAAATCTTATAATCAAATTGTCCATCGCTCAAACGTACCATGATTTGTTGGAAATCTGCCTTGGTGTAGTTAAGGATAGTTGGGTTATCTGCGTGTTGTTTGTTATATTCTTCCAACTGTTTAGCTGATGTAGTCGCTTGAACAATCTCTGTTGATTTTCCACCGATATCATCGAGAGATTTGATACTGTTATCATCTTTCTTCACTACAAGGACATTAGGGTTTTGGGCAATAGGTGCTGCATAGAGGTATTTCTCCGCACGTTCTTTAGTATAACTAAGATTGTTGACAGCCATAGTGTAGCGGTCAGCGTCAAGTCCTGCAAAGACACCTGACCACTCTGTCTTTTCAAACTTGACTTCATACTTGTCAGAGTCTTTAAAGATGGCACGAACCACTTCAATCTCGTAACCAGTCAATTCACCATTTTCTTCATAGATAAATGGTTTTGGTGACCCGTTAGTCGCTACGACAATTTCTTTCTTACCAGGTGCTGCTGCTTCACTCGATGCAGTATCTTTCTTATCTCCACCTGAGCAAGCTGCTAGTACACCTGCGGCAACAAGTCCCAGAGCAGCAAGAGATGAATATTTGACGATTTTTTTCATGTCATTTCCTCCAAAATAGAATACTTTACTATCTTAACAGAAAAAAATTTTTTTCGCTATTATATGATATCTATCTCGGTGATAGTTTTTTTTTATGGCTGACTAAAAGACCAGACGCAAGACTGCAATCAAGACCACTCCAAAAAGAACAGTGCCCACTAGATTGCGGTAGCGAAAGGCTACCCAAGCCGTTGGAAAGACTGCCAAGAAGTCCAACCACTTGATCTGAGGAAGACTCCCTACCTTGCCTGTCACCACGCTTGAAAGGATCAAAGCAAAGATAATAGAAACAGGCAAAAACTTCAAAAAACGCTCGACTATTGCTGGCAAACCCTTGTACTTGACCAAGATGAAGGGAATCATACGGGGAATCCAAGTCACCAAGCCAGAGAAAATAACTGCTAATAAAAGATACTTACTGACCATCTAAAACCACCCCCATTGTACAACCAAGTAGCGTCGCAAACAGAACAGCTAGTGACTGAGACACCACTGTCAAGAGCAAAAAGAAGGACACCGCAACAACTGCTAGAATAATAAGCAGATTGCGGACAGGAATCCGTCTTTGCATAATCTGGAATTGCGAAGCAAAAATTCCGATGAACATCCCAACCAGGGCAAAATCCAAGCCAAAGATTTCTGGATTTGGCAGCAGACCACCCAGAGCCGTTCCCGCCACTGTCCCAATAAACCAGGCTACATAACTATTGAGATTGTTCCCATGCATCCACATAGGATTGACATTGTCTGTATGGGCTAATTCTCCCATCAAAACCCCGTAAGTCTCATCTGTAAGGAGACTGGACATGCCGATATTTTGCCAGAGACTAGTATGACGGAAATAAGTCGACGCATGCAAGCTCAGCAAAAAGAGTCGCAAGTTGATCAAAAAGACTGTCATAGCAATAGCTACCACAGGCGCTTGAACCGCAATCAGTGCCAGCATGGCAAACTGGGCGCTCCCAGCATAAACAAAGAGGCTCATCAAGCCCATCTCAACAGGTGTCACATAGGGCGCGCCAATAATCCCACAAGCCAGACCAATGCTGACATAGCCAAGGGCAGTCGGCATGGCCGCCTGAACACCTTCCCAAAATCCTTTTTCTTTCATCCTTCTCCTCATATTTTCTCCAATTGAGGCTGTTCATCATCACAGCCACAGCACGGACTATTATAACATATTCAAGGAAGAGAAAAAAGTTTAGAGTTTGAAACTAGTAGTTCGCAAACATTGTTAAAAAGCATTACTTGCTTATGAACTGCACCCCAAAAGTTAGACAGAAAAAATCTAACTTTTGGGGTGTTTTAT
>CALHBZ010000065.1 GCA_937930605.1 Streptococcus oralis | reverse complement strand
ATGTAATTTTGACTGCTCGTGATATTGTCGTGGAATTTGACGTTCGTGACAAAGTTCTGACGGCTATCCGAGGAGTTTCTCTGGACCTGATTGAGGGGGAAGTTCTTGCCTTGGTAGGTGAGTCAGGTTCTGGTAAATCTGTTTTAACAAAAACCTTTACAGGGATGTTAGAAGATAATGGCCGTATTGCCCAAGGAAGTATCGACTATCGTGGACAAGACTTGACAGCCTTGACTTCTAACAAGGAATGGGAGAAGATTCGTGGTGCTAAAATTGCGACCATCTTCCAAGACCCTATGACAAGTTTGGACCCAATCAATACAATCGGTAGCCAAATCACTGAAGTTATCGTTAAACACCAAGGAAAAACAGCCAAGGAAGCCAAAGAGATGGCAATCGACTATATGAACAAGGTCGGAATTCCAGACGCTGAAAAACGTTTTGACGAGTATCCTTTCCAATATTCTGGAGGGATGCGTCAACGTATCGTTATCGCGATTGCCCTTGCATGCCGTCCAGATATCTTGATCTGTGACGAGCCAACAACGGCCCTTGATGTAACTATTCAAGCGCAAATCATTGATTTGCTTAAAACTTTGCAAAATGAGTACCACTTTACCATTATCTTTATCACCCATGACCTTGGTGTGGTAGCAAGTATCGCGGATAAAGTAGCGGTTATGTATGCTGGGGAAATTGTAGAATACGGAACTGTTGAGGAAGTATTCTACGACCCACGTCATCCCTATACTTGGAGTCTCTTGTCTAGCTTGCCTCAGCTTGCTGATGATAAAGGGGAATTGTACTCTATTCCAGGAACACCACCGTCTCTTTATACTGAGTTGAAAGGTGATGCCTTTGCTCTTCGTTCAGATTATGCGATGCAAATTGACTTTGAACAGAAAGCACCTAAGTTTTCAGTCACTGATACTCACTGGGCTAAGACTTGGTTGCTTCATGAGAATGCTCCTAAGGTTGAAAAACCTCAGGTCATTGCAGATTTGCATGGCAAGATTCGTGATAAAATGGGCTTTGCTCATCTAGAAGACTAGGAGGAAGGAAATGTCTGAAAAATTAGTAGAAATTAAAGATTTAGAAATTTCCTTCGGTGAAGGAAGTAAGAAGTTTGTCGCGGTTAAAAACGCAAACTTCTTTATCAACAAGGGAGAAACTTTCTCTCTTGTAGGAGAGTCTGGTAGTGGGAAAACAACGATTGGTCGTGCCATTATTGGTTTGAATAATACCAGTAAAGGAGAGATTATCTTTGATGGCCAGAAAATCAATGGGAAAAAATCTCACAAGGAATCATCAGACTTGATTCGTCGTATCCAGATGATTTTCCAGGACCCTGCAGCCAGCTTGAATGAGCGTGCGACGGTTGACTACATCATCTCTGAAGGTCTTTACAACTATCACTTGTTCAAAGACGAAGAAGATCGAAAAGAAAAAGTTCAAAAGATGATTCATGAAGTTGGGCTTTTGAAAGAACACTTGACCCGTTACCCACACGAGTTTTCTGGTGGTCAACGTCAGCGTATCGGGATTGCCCGTGCCCTTGTGATGGAGCCTGATTTCGTTATTGCGGATGAGCCAATCTCTGCCTTGGACGTATCTGTGCGTGCACAGGTCTTAAACTTGCTCAAGAAGTTCCAAAAAGAGTTGGGCTTGACCTATCTCTTTATCGCGCATGACTTGTCAGTTGTTCGCTTTATCTCAGATCGTATCGC
>CALHBZ010000064.1 GCA_937930605.1 Streptococcus oralis | reverse complement strand
ATTCTGGGAGAATTGCAACTGGGGCAAATCATCGAAGACATCATGACACCAGCCCAGTACGAACGAGAATTTGCAACGCTTGAAAACTCCAGTGAACGAGTGGAGTATGCCATCAAGTTACCCGGACAAGGCGATCAGGAAACTGTCTATCTGCCGATTGACTCCAAGTTTCCACTGGCAGATTATTACCGTTTAGAAGAAGCCTATGAAGCAGGTGATAAGGATGAAATCGAACGTTGCCGTAAGTCACTCCTAGCAAGTGTCAAGCGTTTCGCCAAGGATATCAAGAGCAAGTATCTGGCGCCACCTCGGACAACCAATTTTGGAGTCTTGTTTGTTCCGACAGAAGGTCTTTATTCAGAGATTGTTCGCAATCCTATCTTCTTTGATGATTTGAGACGGGAGGAGCAGATTATTGTCGCAGGTCCAAGTACCCTATCAGCCTTGCTTAATTCCCTATCAGTTGGCTTCAAAACCCTCAATATCCAAAAGAGTGCCGACCATATCAGTAAGACTCTTGCTAGCGTCAAGACCGAGTTTGGCAAGTTCGGGGGGATTTTGGTTAAGGCACAAAAACATCTTCAACATGCCTCTGGCAATATTGATGAATTACTAAACCGTCGCACCACAGCTATTGAGCGGACTCTCCGTCACATTGAGTTATCAGAAGGTGAGCCTGCGCTTGATTTACTCCATTTCCAAGAAGATGAGGAAGAATATGAAGATTAGTCACATGAAAAAAAATGAGCTATTTGAAGGTTTTTACCTGATTAAGTCAGCTGACCTGAGACAGACACGAGCTGGGAAAAACTACCTAGCCTTTACCTTCCAAGACGATAGTGGCGAGATTGAAGGAAAACTCTGGGATGCTCAGCCTCATAACGTTGAGGCCTTTACCGCAGGGAAAGTGGTCCACATGCAAGGGCGCAGAGAAGTCTATAATAATACTCCTCAAGTCAATCAAATTACTCTCCGCCTGCCTCAGCCTGGCGAACCCAACGATCCAGCTGATTTCAAGGTCAAGTCACCAGTCGATATCAAGGAAATTCGTGACTACATGTCGCAAATGATTTTCAAAATTGAAAATCCTGTCTGGCAACGTATCGTTCGCAGTCTCTACACCAAGTATGATAAGGAATTCTACTCCTATCCAGCTGCAAAAACCAACCACCATGCCTTTGAAACGGGTTTGGCCTATCATACAGCAACCATGGTGCGTTTGGCAGATGCCATTAGCGACATCTATCCTCAGCTCAACAAGAGCCTCCTCTATGCTGGGATTATGCTGCACGACTTGGCCAAGGTTCTGGAACTCAGTGGTCCTGATCAGACTGAGTACACTGTGCGAGGCAATCTCATCGGTCATATCGCCCTAATCGATAGCGAAATCACTAAGACAGTCATGGAACTCGGCATCGATGATACTAGAGAAGAAGTGGTGTTACTGCGCCATGTCATCCTCAGTCATCATGGCTTGCTGGAGTATGGAAGTCCAGTCCGTCCACGCATTATGGAGGCAGAGATTATTCATATGATTGATAATCTCGACGCCAGCATGATGATGATGACAACAGCTCTTGCTTTGGTGGACAAAGGAGAGATGACCAATAAAATCTTCGCTATGGACAATCGTTCCTTCTATAAACCAGATTTAGATTAATAATTTAAGAAAAACAAGCATTTTTTATGCAATAATGTTCGTTTTTTTATGTGAATATGGTATAATGGATGAAATATCAAAATTAAATGGAATGGTAAATAGAAATGAAATTAAGAAGAAGTGATCGGATGGTTGTCATTTCCAACTATTTGATTAATAATCCATACAAACTAACAAGTCTTAACACCTTTGCAGAAAAGTACGAATCTGCTAAATCATCGATTTCAGAGGACATCGTGATTATCAAGCGTGCCTTTGAGGAAATCGAAATCGGTCATATTCAGACTGTGACTGGAGCAGGTGGTGGCGTTATCTTTACACCATCAATCTCGAGTCATGAAGCCAAAGAAATGATTGCAGACTTGCGTGATAAACTTTCAGAAAGCGACCGTATCTTGCCAGGTGGCTATATCTACCTATCTGATTTGCTCAGTACACCTGCCATTTTGAAAAATATTGGGCGTATCATTGCCAAGAGCTTTATGGACCAAAAAATCGATGCGGTTATGACAGTAGCAACTAAAGGGGTTCCACTCGCAAATGCAGTTGCCAATGTCCTCAACGTTCCATTTGTCATTGTGCGACGTGACTTGAAAATCACAGAAGGTTCAACGGTCAGTGTCAACTATGTATCTGGTTCAAGCGGTGACCGTATTGAGAAAATGTTCCTTTCAAAACGCAGCCTCAAGGCAGGCAGTCGTGTCTTGATTGTGGATGACTTCTTGAAAGGCGGCGGAACTGTCAATGGGATGATTAGTCTCTTGCGTGAGTTTGATTCAGAATTGGCTGGTGTAGCAGTCTTTGCAGATAATGCCCAAGAAGAACGTGAAAAGCAGTTCGATTACAAATCACTCTTGAAGGTAACCAATATTGATGTCAAGAACCAATCCATCGATGTCGAGATTGGAAATATCTTTGACGAAGACAAATAAGAGATAGAACTAAAGGTTGGAACGATTGTCCCAGCCTTTCTTTGCAGACAGAATAGAAGGATGCCTATGAAAACACCATTTATCAGCCGAGAAGATTTAGAAACGATTGTTGCAGAGTTTCCGACTCCCTTTCACTTGTATGACGAGAAGGGAATCCGCGAGAAAGCGCGAGAAGTCAACAAGGCCTTTTCATGGAACAAGGGCTTTAAGGAATATTTTGCAGTTAAGGCTACTCCAACCCCAGCCATCTTGAAAATCCTTAAAGAGGAAGGTTGTGGTGTGGACTGCTCTAGTTATGTAGAACTTTTAATGAGTCATAAACTGGATTTCCTTGGTTCTGAGATCATGTTCTCATCAAACAACACGCCAGACCAAGAGTACGCTTATGCGCGAGAATTAGGTGCGACCATTAACTTGGATGCCTTTGAAGACATTGAACATCTGGAGAGAGCGGCAGGCATTCCAGAAATCATTTCCTGTCGTTACAATCCAGGCGGAGTCTTTGAATTAGGAACAGACATTATGGACAATCCTGGGGAGGCCAAGTTTGGTATGACCAAGGATCAACTCTTTGAAGCCTTTGCTGTTTTGAAGAAAAAAGGAGCCAAGACTTTTGGGATTCATTCCTTCCTAGCATCCAATACCGTGACCCATCTCTACTATCCAGAGTTGGCCCGTCAGCTCTTTGAATTAGCTGTGGAAATCAAAGAAAAATTGGGCATTTCACTGGACTTTATTAACCTTTCTGGCGGAATCGGAGTTAACTATCGTCCAGACCAAGAGCCAAATGATATTGTGATGATTGGTGAGGGTGTGCGTAAGGTTTATGAAGAAGTCCTTACGCCAGCAGGTCTTGGTCAAGTCAAGATTTTCACGGAATTGGGGCGCTTTATGTTGGCATCTCACGGAGTTCTGGTCACAAGAGTCACTCATAAGAAAAAAACTTACCGTACCTATCTGGGTGTGGATGCCTCAGCTGTCAATCTCATGCGCCCAGCCATGTATGGAGCTTATCACCATATCACCAATCTCACCCATCCAGACGGTCCCGTAGAGGTTGTAGATGTGGTCGGTTCACTCTGTGAAAACAATGATAAATTTGCTGTTAATCGCGAACTGCCTCATACAGAAATCGGTGATTTGCTGGTGATTCATGATACAGGTGCACATGGATTCTCCATGGGTTACCAGTACAATGCCAAACTACGCTCGGCAGAAATCCTCTATACCGAAGAAGGAAAAGCTCGCCAAATCCGCCGTACAGAGCGCCCTGAGGACTATTTTGCAACCTTGTATGGTTTTGATTTTGAATCGGATCATTAAAAAAATTGAAAATGAAAGTGAAAAACAGATTGCTTTCTAAAAAATAGACAAAAAAACCTTGTTTTTCACCTTACTCGTGATATAATAAAACTATAAAACGGTTTCAAGGAAGGTGACGATATGTCTGAAGAAACAATTGACTATGGACAAGTGACAGGAATGGTGCATTCGACAGAGAGTTTTGGGGCGGTAGATGGCCCTGGGATTCGTTTTATTGTCTTTTTGCAGGGCTGTCATATGCGTTGCCAGTACTGTCATAACCCCGATACATGGGCTATGGAGACCAATAAATCACGCGAACGGACAGTAGACGATGTCTTGACAGAAGCCCTTCGCTACCGTGGTTTCTGGGGAGACAAGGGAGGAATCACTGTCAGTGGAGGAGAAGCCCTCTTACAGATTGATTTCCTAATTGCCCTCTTTACCAAGGCCAAGGAAAAAGGAATCCACTGTACCTTGGATACCTGTGCCCTTCCGTTCCGTAATAAACCACGTTATCTCGAAAAATTTAATAAACTCATGGCGGTGACAGACTTGGTTCTCTTGGATATCAAGGAAATCAACGAAGAACAGCACAAGATTGTCACAAGTCAAACCAATAAAAATATCTTGGCCTGTGCCCAGTACCTATCAGATATTGGGAAGCCTGTTTGGATTCGCCATGTGCTGGTTCCAGGATTGACAGACAGAGATGAGGACTTGATCGAACTTGGTAAATTCGTCAAAACCCTCAAAAACGTTGATAAGTTTGAAATCTTGCCTTATCATACGATGGGAGAATTCAAGTGGCGTGAACTAGGAATTCCTTATTCGCTCGAAGGGGTCAAACCTCCAACAGCAGACCGTGTCAAGAATGCCAAGGAATTGATGGATACAGAAAGTTACCAAGACTACATGAAACGTGTTCATGGATAAAAAAGAAGCCTGATGGGAACATCGGGCTTTTGTGATGCAAAAAAGACTTAGCCTTTCAGCTAAGCCTTTTGAGTCTTATCTAGATCGTTGTTTGCCAGAGTTGCGGTTTTTCTTTTTCTTATTGCTTGTGATAGCCTGAGGCTGCTTAGGAGTTACATCTTTTCTTGCACCTGCAGAAGGGCTGACTTTCGGAGGGTTCTTTTCGTATTCTTCACGTACTTTTTGACGAAGTTTTGGACGAACGACATAGTTGACGATAAACTGTTGGAGAATCATCATGAAACCACCGACAACCCAGTAAAGTGTCACACTGGCTGGTGCGAAGAGGGAGAAGACGACAATCATGAGTGGGCTCATGTAAATCATTTTCTTGAGTTGATCTCTTTGCATCTCGTCTTCTACTCCGTGAAGTGAAAGGAGTGATTGGAGATAGTAGAGGATACCAGCGAAGGCGACAAGGAGCAGACTTGGTGAACCAAGATTGATACCCAAGAAGGTAGAACTAGCTACCCCATCAGTATACTGGGCTGCAAAGTAGATAGCAGAGAAGAAAGGCATTTGAATGAGGATAGGGAAACAACCTACACCACCGAACATGCTGATGCCGTGTTCTTTCTGAGCAGCAAAGAGAGCTTGTTGAGCCTCTAGCTTTTCTTCCTGAGTTGTTGCTTCTTTAAGACGGGTTTGATGCGGTTCAAGCACGTGTTTGAGGGCGTTCATCTTTTCAGAGTGAAGCGTTGCCTTCCATGATTGGTAGATACCAAGTGGCAAGATAATCAAACGTACAATAATGGTTACGATGATAATAGCGACACCAAAACCAAGACCCTGGTCGTTGGCAAAGTACTTGATAGCCTCAGCCATAGGTGCTCCGATGGTATCCCAAATCAATCCTGTAGGTTGTCCTGTTGCTTTGTCTACTTGGACACAGCCTGTCAAGACGAGTAGCATAGCCACTCCCATAGCAGAGAGGGCAAAACGTTTAATAGATTTCAATGTTTTCATTCCTTCTTTAAAAATTATACCTTTCTATTCTACTGTTTTTTTGTAAAATATACAATAGTTCTGGAGACCTAATTTGCGACTTTGAAGTCTGAATAGGATGAAAAGTTGCTCATTTGCACATCCAGATAGGTAACTTTTGAAAAAGGCGTTGGTCCTTTTCGGATTTCTTGGATAAATTTTGCCATGGTGGCAGATGAGTCTGCTTGGGCTAAGATTTCCACTGTTCCATCGTCGTTATTCCATACTCGACCAGTGATGCCACCAATTTCAAGCGCTAAGCTATAGACACCCCAACGAAAGCCGACTCCCTGCACCCTACCTTGGGCAATCATTCTAACCTTTTGCATACCAAACCCCTTTGATTGTGTTATAATATTTCTATGACTATTATAACCTCAAAAGCCAATTCTGTGGTAAAAAATGCCAAGAAATTACACCAAAAAAAA
>CALHBZ010000063.1 GCA_937930605.1 Streptococcus oralis | reverse complement strand
TAGCCATCGCTTATGGATTTAACCGCTACAATCACGATGTGACCATCTTGGCAACTATCATTATCATTTTGATTATCTTTGCAATCCAATTCTTGGGAGATTTCTTGACTAAGAAATTGAGTCATAAATAAAAAGAGCTGAGGGGCTCTTTTTTAGTGATTAGATTTTGTGTGTAAACTTTTTACTAATGGCTTGCCCAACCAAAGCCCCAATCAAGGCACAAAGGAGAATGCTTGCAACAAAGAGAAAAATTTTGTCTAATTCTGGAGCGACCATGATACGGTCGATATATTCTTGGGATTTTCCACGAGAGAGGAGAGTTGCCGCGTAGGATTCTGGACTAATCCACATGAGGAGGATGGGACCACTTGTACTAAAAGCAAAGACGAGGAAGGAGAGGGTATTTTTGATTCGACCTTTGTAGTTGCCGAGACGAGCGATGGCATCTGCTGCAAGACCGCAAGTGATAGCTGGTAGAAAGGCACCAGCGCCGTGTTTACTAGCTAGGAAAAAGAGAGCCATAAAGAGTCCGAGAGTGGTAATGGCACCAAAACGAGGAATCTTTGCTAAAAGAAGCATGTAGACGCTCCCTCCAACAAGGGCAGAAAAGGCAGGTGCATAGAACATATTGCCCGTTGAATCGACCAGGTGTCCAAGTAATACTCCAATTCCTAGACAGAGGAAATAAAGGACGCCGGCTAAGAAGGTGGTTAAGATATTTTTCTTCATGAGAATCTCCTTATATAAAACTGTCAAAATCAATTGTATCACGCTTTTAGAGGATTGTAAATGGGTGCTCTATGTTTTTGAAAACGTTTGAAATATGATATAATAGTTACATAGTTGTTTTAAGGAGGATATTATGGGAAAGTTTCTAGAATTCGTCTTTAATCGTTTCTTTTTAGGAATGATTGCGACGGCTTTTTTCTGGTTATTCACACTAGCAGGAGGAGTGGTCTTTGGTTTGGCACCAGCTAGTGCAACCCTTATGAGTTTATATGCGGAGCACGGTTATACTTACCGAGCTTATAGTTTTAAAGAAGCTTGGGAATTGTATAAGAGTAACTTTGTCAAGAGCAATCTCGCTTTCTATAGTTTTGTACTTGTAGATCTAGTCTTAGTTTATGGTTTGTACCTTTTGGTTCAATTGCCCCACCAGACTATCTTCCATCTCTTGGCAACCTTTCTTAATATCCTTGTTGTTGCCTTTGTTTTTTTGGCTTATACCGTTTCATTGAAACTACAAGTTCACTATGAGCTCTCTTATCGAAATACCGTAAAACTCGCTCTTATCGGGATTTTTATGAATTTGCCGGCAATTGCCAAGGTTTTATTTGGTACGGTCATGCTTGTAGGAATTGGTTACTATATGCCTGCCCTCCTCTTTTTCGTAGGGATTGGTGTGTGGCATTTCTTTATCAGTGATATGTTGGAACCTGTATATGAAAGTATCCATGAAAAATTGGCGACAAAATAAAATGAAGCCGTTCTGGCTCCACTCGCTCTTGCGCATCTATACCTTGGTGATGATTGCCATCATTGCAAGTTTTGCGGTCATGCTCTCCTATGCTGACTGGAGTTCCCGTGAAAAAGAAGCCCAACGAGTAGCTCAACGTGTGACGACTCGGACAGTGAGTGAGATTGAATATTACCATAGAGAGTCGACTCAGCTTGCCCAGACTTTGGTTGAAAATCAGGCTCGGATTGAAGGGATTTATAAGTACTTTAGTCTCAGTACACCAGACTATTTTTATTGGCAATTAGAGCGCAAGGCCTCGCCCTATATCTCGGTATCCTTGTATGAAAACATTGACGATTTGTATGTAAGAAATGACTTTGTGACGGGTGTGGCAATTGTCCTTCAGGATTATAAAGAAGTCTTTGTTTCTACCAGAGGGAAACGAAGTGGAGAGAAAATTCCAGCAGAAAATTTCAAACCAGCTCCCAATAGTTTTGCCATTCCTGTATCCGATCCTGTGTCTGACAAGGATTTAGGAGTCATCTATATCTCCCTTTCCCCAGACGTTCTCCATGATGCTATTGACAATACAAGGGGCCATATCCCGATGGCTGTAACAGTAACTTCGCCTTTTGATACGGAGATGTTTCAGATTGGGGAGACAGTATCTGCCGAGCGGGAGGACTGGCTTGTAGGAGTTACCTCCCATGACTATCAAGTTCGTGTAGCCGTTCCTAAGGATTTTGTTCTTAAGGGAACGTTGACCAGTTCGGCTTTCATTATTGGACTAAGTATTCTCTTTATCATCATTTTGTATATCACTCTGAGACAGACCTTTTCCAATTACCAAAAGCAGGTGGTGGATCTGGTCGAGTCTATTCAGGTTATTGCCCAAGGAGAAGAGGGACTTCGCATTGATACTTCTGAGAAAGACCAGGAATTGCTCCTCATCTCAGAAACAACCAATGATATGTTGGACCGACTGGAAAAAAACATCCACGATATTTATCAGTTGGAACTGAGTCAAAAAGATGCTAATATGCGGGCCTTGCAAGCTCAGATTAACCCCCATTTTATGTATAATACCTTGGAGTTCTTGCGGATGTATGCGGTGATGGAAAGCCAAGATGAGCTAGCAGATATTATCTATGAATTTAGCAGTTTACTACGCAATAATATCTCCGACGAGCGGGAAACGACGCTGAAGCAAGAATTAGAATTTTGTCGCAAATACAGCTATCTCTGTATGGTGCGTTATCCAAAGTCAGTTGCCTATGGTTTTAAGATCGAGCCAGAATTAGAAAATATGAAGATTCCCAAGTTTACGCTCCAACCATTGGTAGAAAACTACTTTGCTCACGGTATTGATTACAGGCGGACAGATAATGTAATCAGTATCAAGGTTTTGAAGGGTGAAGATTTTGTTGAAATCCTAGTGGTAGACAATGGTCGTGGGATGACTGCTGAGAAATTAGCTAGTTTGCAAGAAAAACTAACTCAGAGAAGTTTTGAGCACGAGGCAAGCTATAGCGGAGAGCGACAATCAATCGGAATAATCAATGTACACGAACGCTTTGTCCTCTATTTTGGGGATCGCTACCAAATCAGTGTAGAGTCAGCTGAACAAGAAGGTGTTCGTTACCGTATTACTATTCAAAATGAATAGAAAGGAAGGGAAATGTATAAAGTTTTATTAGTAGACGATGAGTACATGGTGACAGAGGGGCTCAAGCGATTAATCCCCTTTGAAAAATGGGGTATGCAAGTCGTCGCAACAGCTAATCACGCAGATGATGCATTGGACTACGTCAAGGAAAATCCAGTTGATGTGGTCATTTCGGATGTCAACATGCCAGATAAGACAGGGCTTGAGATGATCAAGGAGATGAAGGAGATTCTCCCAGATGCCTATTATATCTTGCTGTCTGGCTATCAGGAGTTTGACTATGTCAAGAAAGCAATGAACCTCAGTGTCGTGAATTATCTGGTGAAGCCAGTAGATAAGGTGGAGTTGAGTCATTTATTAGAAAAAATTGCGAGCCAACTTCAGGAAAAGGTGGAGCAAAGCCAGACTCTCAGCCAAGAATTGGATGAAGAAGGCTTTGTCAACTTCTTAGCAGGTAAAGACAACTGGTGGATAGGCCTTTCCAAGGAAAAACAAGGATCTTTCACTATTCCTTACTATGTTTTAGGTCAAGACTGGCAGATTTTTATCTCTGATCAGCCACTAGATGGAATCGTAGTAACGCCTTTTGAAGCACCCTACCAACAAGCCTTTGAAAAATGGAAGATCAACGCTGAAAAAGCCCTCTTTTATGGTTCTGTCAATCTAGAAAAATCTGAGAGTCTATTTGCTTATTACGAGCCGATTTATCGCGTGATTATCCAAGGAAATATCAATCAAATTATCGAAGAATTGACCCTGCTGGAGAAGGTTGTCTTAGAGAATACTCCGCGCGTGGCCATCACGAAGCAGCTCTTCACCCAGTTTGTCATGGATGTCTTTCATTTGTTTGAACACCTAAAAGCAGATGATA
>CALHBZ010000062.1 GCA_937930605.1 Streptococcus oralis | reverse complement strand
TTATCATCTTTTGTTTCAAAGATTTCGACATCTGAAAATTCAACGAGTTTGTGCTTACGAGCGCGTGATACGAATGTTCCTTTCCCTTGTTGGCGGACAATATAGCCATCTTTGGCAAGGTCGTTCAAAGCGCGTACGACGGTAATAGAACTTACATCATACATGGCGATCAACTCTGCTTCAGTATAGAACTTGTCTCCACTCGCAAATTGACCAGAGATTATTTTGTTTTTCAATTCATCTTTAATATATTGGTATTTTGGAATAGCCATAATTTCACCTCGATTCTCTTTCTCTATCCTTGATTTTACCATAAATATAAAGAAAATAGTAGTATTTAGATAAAAAAATAGAATAACAGACTAAAAATGTTATTCTATGTATGAGAAGTAGCTCATTTTAACGACTTGCTAAAATTTATTAGAGGGTTCATTTTCATGTGGTATTTGCAGAAAGCTAGTAAAAGAGAAGTAAAAAAATAGAAAAAATTTAAAAAATTTTCTAAAACCTATTGACAAATGCAAAAGATTTGATTATATTTAATATTATAACAAATGAAAGCGCAAACTTAATTAGTCAGAGGTGGGAACATGCCAAGATTTAAAATTGAGAACGATTTCTACCTAGATGGAGAACCGTTCAAGATTTTGTCCGGCGCCATTCATTATTTTAGGATTCCAGCAGAGGATTGGTATCATTCTCTCTACAACTTAAAGGCGCTTGGCTTTAATACAGTCGAGACTTATGTGGCTTGGAATTTACACGAGCCTGTTGAGGGAAAATTTAATTTTGAAGGTGCTCTAGATTTGGAGAAATTTCTCCAAATAGCACAGGAATTGGGCCTTTATGCTATTGTACGTCCTTCGCCATTTATCTGTGCCGAGTGGGAGTTCGGTGGCTTACCAGCTTGGCTCTTGACCAAGCCCATGCGAATCCGCTCGTCCGACCCGGCCTACATCGAGGCAGTTGCTCGCTATTATGACCAATTATTGCCAAGGCTCGTGCCTCGCTTGTTGGACAATGGCGGAAACATTCTCATGATGCAAGTTGAAAACGAGTACGGCTCATATGGTGAGGATAAATCTTATCTGAGAGCGATTCGAAAATTGATAGAAGATCGAGGGATTGATTGCCCACTCTTTACTTCAGACGGTCCTTGGAGGGCTACTCTGAAAGCCGGAACCTTGATTGAAGAAGATCTCTTTGTGACAGGAAACTTCGGTTCTAAGGCTCCTTACAACTTTTCACAGATGCAAGAATTCTTTGATGAGTATGGCAAAAAATGGCCCCTCATGTGTATGGAATTCTGGGATGGCTGGTTCAACCGTTGGAAAGAACCCATCATCACGCGTGATCCAAAAGAGTTGGCAGAAGCTGTTCGAGAGGTGTTAGAGCAAGGCTCCATCAACCTTTACATGTTCCATGGCGGAACAAACTTTGGTTTCATGAATGGTTGCTCGGCTCGAGGAACTCTAGATTTGCCACAAGTTACATCTTACGATTATGATGCCCTTCTCGATGAAGAAGGAAATCCAACTGCTAAATACCTAGCAGTCAAGAAGATGATGGCAACACACTTCCCAGAGTATCCACAGTTGGAACCACTTTACAAGGAAAGCATGGAAATGGAATCCATTCCACTAGTCGAAAAAGTTTCCTTGTTTGAAACCCTGGATAGCTTGGCAAGTCCAACTGAAAGCCTCTATCCAAAAGCGATGGAAGAACTTGGTCAAAGTTATGGCTACCTTCTTTATCGTACTGAAGCAAGTTGGGATGCAGAAGAGGAACGTCTCCGTATCATCGATGGACGTGACCGAGCTCAACTCTATGTAGATGGTCAATGGATTGCCACTCAATACCAGACAGAAATTGGTGAAGATATCTACTGTCAAGGCAACCGAGAAGGCTTTTCAGAGATTGACATCTTGATCGAAAATATGGGACGTGTTAACTATGGACATAAGTTCTTGGCAGATACGCAACGTAAAGGGATTCGTACAGGTGTCTGTAAGGATCTACACTTCATGTTAAATTGGAAACAATATCCACTTCCATTGGATAATCCTGAGAAA
This sequence comes from Streptococcus oralis, assembly GCA_937930605.1. Lineage (GTDB taxonomy): Bacteria > Bacillota > Bacilli > Lactobacillales > Streptococcaceae > Streptococcus > Streptococcus oralis_CO. Next base: position 2,428 of record CALHBZ010000062.1, on the reverse strand, counting down.
ATTGATTTTTCAAAAGGATGGACAGAAGGACAACCAGCCTTTTACGCTTTCGACTTCACCGTTGAAGAGCCTAAGGATACCTACTTAGATTTATCTGAGTTTGGTAAGGGAGTTGCTTTTGTCAACGGGCGTCACCTAGGACGTTTCTGGAATGTCGGCCCGACCCTCTCACTTTATATCCCTCATAGTTATCTCAAGCAAGGTGCTAACCGCATCATCATCTTTGAAACTGAAGGCGAATATAAAGAAGAGATTCATTTAACTCGTAAACCTACACTAAAACACATAAAGGGGGAAAACTTATGACAATTGTAGGATGCCGTATCGATGGACGTTTGATCCACGGTCAAGTAGCCAATCTTTGGGCTGGAAAACTAAACGTTTCGCGCATTATGGTTGTAGACGATGAAGTCGTTAACAACGATATTGAAAAGAGTGGCTTGAAACTTGCTACACCACCAGGTGTAAAACTTAGTATCTTGCCGGTTGAAAAAGCGGCAGCGAATATCCTTGCTGGTAAGTACGATAGTCAACGTCTCTTTATCGTTGCACGTAAACCAGACCGTTTCCTTGGTTTAGTTGAAGCAGGTGTTCCGCTTGAAACACTCAACGTCGGCAATATGTCTCAAACACCAGAAACTCGTGCTATCACACGTTCTATCAATGTGGTAGATAAGGATGTGGAAGATTTCCACAAACTAGCAGAAAAAGGTGTGAAACTCACTGCTCAAATGGTTCCAAATGATCCAGTTTCAGACTTTTTGAGCTTATTAAAATAGGAAAAAATTTTTAGGAGGTCATTGTTATGATACAATGGTGGCAAATTTTACTTCTCACTTTGTACTCAGCTTATCAAATCTGTGATGAGTTGACAATCGTTTCATCTGCAGGTTCCCCTGTATTCGCTGGTTTTATTACCGGTTTGATCATGGGAGATGTGACAACTGGTTTGTTTATCGGTGGTAGCTTGCAGTTGTTCGTTCTCGGGGTTGGTACCTTCGGTGGTGCTTCTCGTATCGACGCAACTTCTGGTGCGGTTCTTGCAACAGCATTCTCTATCTCTCAAGGTATTGATACAGATCTTGCGATCACAACAATCGCTGTACCAGTAGCGGCTCTCTTGACATACTTCGACGTTCTTGGACGTATGACAACTACTTTCTTTGCTCACCGTGTGGATGCTGCAATCGAACGCTTTGACTACAAAGGTATCGAACGCAACTACCTACTTGGTGCAGTGCCTTGGGCTCTTTCACGTGCCCTTCCAGTCTTCTTTGCGCTTGCCTTTGGTGGTGCCTTTGTGCAATCAGTCGTAGACTTCGTTGAAGCATATAAATGGGTTGCAGACGGTTTGACACTTGCAGGACGTATGCTTCCAGGTCTCGGATTTGCAATCTTGCTTCGTTACCTTCCAGTTAAACGTAACCTTCACTACCTTGCAATGGGATTCGGTTTGACAGCTATGTTGACTGTTCTTTACTCATATGTAACAGGTCTTGGTGGAGCTGTTGCGGGTATCCTTGGTACTCTTCCTGCTGATGTTGCTGAAAAGATTGGCTTTGCTAACAACTTCAAAGGTTTGTCTATGATCGGTATCTCTATCGTAGGTATCTTCCTTGCAGTTGTTCACTTTAAGAACAGCCAAAAAGTAGCTGTAGCAGCACCTTCTACACCATCAGAAAGTGGGGAAATCGAAGATGACGAATTCTAATTACAAACTTACAAAAGAAGATTTTAATCAAATCAACAAACGTAGCTTGTTTACTTTCCAATTAGGTTGGAACTACGAACGTATGCAAGCTTCTGGTTACCTTTACATGATCTTGCCTCAATTGCGTAAAATGTATGGGGATGGAACTCCTGAATTGAAAGAAATGATGAAAGTTCATACTCAATTCTTCAATACTTCTCCATTCTTCCACACAATTATCGCTGGTTTTGACCTTGCCATGGAAGAAAAAGATGGTGTAGGTTCAAAAGATGCCGTTAACGGTATCAAGACAGGTTTGATGGGACCATTTGCTCCTCTTGGAGACACAATCTTTGGTTCACTTGTACCTGCTATCATGGGATCTATCGCAGCAACTATGGCTATCGCTGGCCAACCATGGGGTATCTTCCTTTGGATCGCAGTTGCAGTTGCTTATGACATCTTCCGTTGGAAACAATTGGAATTTGCCTACAAAGAAGGGGTTAACCTTATCAACAACATGCAAAGTACTTTGACAGCTTTGATTGATGCTGCTTCTGTACTTGGTGTCTTCATGATGGGTGCTCTTGTAGCAACAATGATCAACTTTGAAATTTCTTACAAATTGCCAATCGGTGAAAAATTGATTGATTTCCAAGACATCTTGAACTCAATCTTCCCACGCTTGCTTCCAGCAATCTTTACTGCCTTTATCTTCTGGTTGCTTGGTAAGAAAGG
>CALHBZ010000061.1 GCA_937930605.1 Streptococcus oralis | reverse complement strand
AGTTCGCCTAACTGCTTAACGTTTTCAGAAAGAATTGCACCCGCCTGTTGACCAGTAGTTCCAAATAAAGCGTGGAAGATTTGTCCTTTTTGGAATGAACTTAGTTTTTCTGTATGTTGGTTTAACAATCCGAAAATTTCCGTCATTGACTTCATATTTCCGTTTTGGTCTACAAAATCTTTTGTGCTTAGCCCAATCTTAGTTAAGGCTGCTGCTGCTGCATCACTAGGAGATTGTAGCGAAACAATCACTTTTCTAAGTCCAGTACCTGCTTTGTCAGCTTCAAGACCATTATTAGAAAGAATACCAATTGCAGAGGCTGTTTCTGACAAGCTTAATTTGCTTTGATGAGCCGATGCCCCTACATATTCCATTGCTACACCCATGCTTTGGAAATCAGTTGCTGTCATATCTGCTGCATAGGCCATCTGGTTAACAACTTCTTTTGTGTTTTTTGTCATGCCAGTAACATCATCAGCTCGTTTACCAAAACTTTCAAGCGCTGCTGTTGAGTTATGTACAACATCAGTAAAATCATCCCCAGAAGCTACCGAAGCTTGCAACATGGTGGGCAAAGCACCAAGAGCTTGAGCGCTCGTATATCCACGTTTTACAAGTTCTTGATATCCATCTGCTATTTCTTTTTGAGTTTTACCATACTTAACAGAAAGTTCAGAACCCTGCTCTTGCATTTTATTGACATTTTCTTGAGCTTCTTTAGCTTGTTCACCACCAGTTACTAATAAGTTAAAAGTTGTTTTATATTGGTTTTGAAGTTCAGAGGCCATTTGTGCGCCCTTAACTGCAGCTGCACCAATTGCAGCAATCCCAAAAGCACTTTGATAAGCTGCACTCTTTACTTTCTGATATCCTGCTGCCATTACATCGGTAGCTTTCTCAGTTGTTTGATAAACAGTATTTAAACCTTTACCAATGAGAGACTCGGAATTAAACGGCTGCATCTTTGTAACTGCCAAGTTAGCTTCCAATAGTTTATTTCTATAGTTTAACAACGACGAAGCAGCTTCATTTACCCTTGTTTTTTGCTTAACAAGAGTTTCTGAACTTGTACCCTCAGCAGCTTCTAATCGTTTAAGCTCAGTTACTTGGGCCCTATAAATTTCAGTTTGCTTTGCGTATGACGTAGATAGACCAGAAACTTCGGCTTTAGCAGCTCCCATTTTATTACGGGTCTTCTCATATAAATCAATTTGAGATTGCATGAGTTTATCATTAGCACTAAGAGATTTATTTAAATCATCAATACCTGTTTGTTGATACTCATAAGCTGATTTTGCACGGTTTAATTGCCCTGTCATTGAGGCAAGAGAACGTTCTGCTGTAGTTAATTGAGCATTATATTTTTGATAAGCCTTCTCACCAGCATCAGTATCTCTATTGATTGTCTTCATACCTTCTGAAAGGTTAGCAATATAAGCTTTTTGCTTTTCCATTGCTTCACTAAGACCTTCATAGCGATATTTTGATGCAGAAACAGCATCTCCAGCAGATTTAGCCTGTGCTTCATTAATCTGCCATTCACGAGTACTATCTTTAACTGCTGATTTTAAGCGGTTGATAGCCTCAACAGCTTTTGTCTCATTCAAGTCAATCCCTGTGGTGACTGAATCAACCATTATATCTGCCATTTTTACTCCTTTCTAATTTTTGAGTATAAAAAAACGCCTAATTTATTTAGACGTTTTATTTTTATTGAATTGAGTTTTTTATCACTTTAAAATATTTTGCTTTATTCCGTATGCTAAAGTTGCACTTAGGACAGCCGATGCCCCATATGGTACTACTATCAATATTAAAGCAAAATAGAACATGAGCCCAAGGGATAGAAACCCTGAGAAAAATATTGAAAATATACTAAAAATATAAATAATAATTGAAGCTGTATAAGTTAATTTCAACTTTTTATTAATAACATTTGCATAGATAGCACAAGCTAAAATTATGAATGGAAAAATTTTCAAGTTAATAGTATATGTTCCAAAAATTTGTAAAAATTTTAAAACAACGTAAATACCAGTTATTACAGCTAAAATAATATTAGCTAAATAAGCATTTTTGAATTCTTCGACACTTTTTTTAGGTACATTAATAGCACCAGATTCTTGTTTAATATCAGTTTTATGGTTAAAATCAAAACCACAATTTGAGCAAAAATTAGATGAACTTATAATTTCTTTTCCACAATTAGGGCAATATTTCATGAATTTCTCCTGATTTTTAATAAGTAAATTATACCCCTATAAACTGTATATTACAAGTGAATAATTATTATTGCCCAAACATCTTCTTCAAATCATCAAATGAAGCCATCTTATTATCTTCATTCGCTTTAAACACATCAATTAAATCATAATAATCATGATTATCCACTTGCTCTAATGTCCAGTGCCAATTTTCGATAATATTTTTTTCAAATAGCTGTAAATCTATTAATTGGTTATGGTGGTAGACTTTTCGTTCTTCAATGCTTGAACTTTTTTTTCGGCAGAATCAACCTCCTCAGTAAACATAGTATCGATTTGATCATCATCATACCCCTGAAGTGAAAGAACAAGTTTAGATTGCAAATTCATAAATTGGCCACGGTCAAACTCTTCTAATTTGTCTACTTCTTTTTTATTTAATCCTAGAATTTCAGTAATAAATTTTTCGGCATTATTAATTACTGACATATCATCAAGAGCGATTGCTTTTGTTAATTCTTCTAGTGTTCCATCCTGAACTGAAGCAAGTTTTTCTTGGCTTTTTGCTAGTTCCAATTGGTAGGCATGCATTTTTTTAATGTTCTTAATTGAAGTTTTAATTTCAAATGATTCTTCTCTAATTTCTGGTAATGATAATTTCATTATATTTCTCCTCTATTTTACTTTTTGTAAAGGAATAGTCAGGTATCGAACCTAATATAATAGACCATCTATCTATCCCATATAAAAAGCGGATTTCTCCGCTATTCAATTATTAGCTTCCACTACCTGAACCACCAGTAGTCGGAGCAGTATAACCGTTAAATACATCAGCTAACATTGCAGCTTCAGTAAATTTAGCATCTCCACCATCATAGAATTTGATAGCTTCTCCACCCCAACGGCTTACAGAGAAAGCAGTAAATGTCAATGCATCATCCACACGTACAACCGCGTTGGTATTTGTTTGCAAGTTCAATGCGGTTTCATTCATTTTACCTGCAGCAAATCCAATATATTGAGGAGAGGCTGAACCAATTGTTGTCGTTTGAATCAAAGCCGCAACTTTAGGAACAGGACCTTGAGTATATCCACCTTTAGTATCATTAACTCGTCCAAGGAGTTTTTGTTTGATATCAAAAGGCAAACCATTGAAGTCGAATGCTACCGAAGGAGTACCTTTTGCAATATCTGCATCTACTTGACCATCATTGCCATAAATCATTGTTGGAGCGCTTGATACATTGGTGATATTTGCAGTCTTTGTACCTAACATTTCATCAGTAATTGGAAAAGTACCATCAGTTGATAAACCGCCAGCTCCTTTTAAAATCGCTCCAGTATCATCTAATAGAGCAAGTGTTACCATTTTTAAACCTTTTGTTGCCATTTTAAATTCCTTTCTTAAATAAAAAATGAGTTAGCTATTTGCTATCTCACTTAATGTCATGATGCGTTGCACCGTTAAATTTTTGATAATTTGCCCTGTATCTGGGTCTATATAGTGACTTTTTGATTGCGCAATAAGCCAATCATTATTTATAAATGATTTCATCAGATTAATTTCGCTTTGAACAACATTTATATCCGAATCTTCAGCGTTCGAATAAAAGATTTGAATATAAACGCCATATAAAAGTGAAACAAATTCTGAATTACCATAATCACTTGGTCCATTATCAGATTCTGTCAGTAAAACTTGCGTTTCATTACTAGAATCTAATTTTTCACTAGGAATAGAATCAAGAAAGATTTCACTGTATGGAAAGTCACTAGTTGCAATTATGTCTTGAACAATTTCAACTGGTCTTTTCATAAGTTACTCTCCTTCTTTTTTCTATTAATTATTTTTCTCATTGCTTCAGCTTCAGCTTTTAATATTCCTTGCTGAACAATAGGATTTTTTCTTGTTTCTTCAATAAAATGATCTGCATGAACTGCAACTTCACCAGGTTTTTTATATTTTCTTCCAGAACGTGTTGTGAACTGAGGAAAACGACTACCATTATTAATGATGTTGGCGATATAGCCTTTAGTATGAGTGCCTTTTTCTGTACTTCTTTCCCATCCTACAACACTTTGACCATCTTTAACTCCATCAATATTCTTATTCTTCATAACAATACTATCTGCTAAATGTGGGTCTTCTCCAGTATCACGATGGCGGTAGTGCCTATTTCTAACTTCATAAGCTAATGCTTGTTCAAAAACTTTAGCACCAGCTTTAGTAACTTCCGCCTTATCTTCTACACTCATCTTTGTACTTAATTCTTCAGCTCTATCGACAATAAGCTGCATCGCATCATAAAACGAAACCATATTAAGCCCCTTTCTTCTTCGATTGAAGAGTCAAAATATCAAATTTAATAAGCTTTGCGGATTCATCTGAAGAAATATTAATAATGTTGTAAAGAACATCATCTATTTCAACACACATTTTCTTTGTAACTAGCTTATTATGTCTAATTGCAATATCAAATGTATCAGCTGTAGTTGTACCAATTATCTGAAATTGAAGCGCAAGTGATCTCATTTTAGCTGCGAATCGAACATTTAAAACCGTTGATGGGTCAATTTTTTCAACCTTACCTCCGGTAGGAGTAGTTACTGTTTTAGTAACTCCAATCTGGCATTTTCTGTTAAAATCATTAGGTTTGTACGTTTTGACCATCTTGCGCCTCCTTCCATGAAGAATAAAGACCTCTCAACTGCCCAACCATATGATCTACAGCCGTAGTAGGAGGCATAGTCGTAGAACGATTAATCCACAAATCCATCGAGTAACTTAGAACAGCTATATCATAAATCGGAGAAACATTTTCTACACTGAAAAATGGAGCGTCAACTGTATCAGAACTCACTGCATTTTTCACATATGCTGTTGCTGTATCAAAATAAATTTGAAGTTGTGGTTTGCGATCATCATCTTCTGATAGCTGATCTAGTAAGTCATCAACAGTTACGCTCATTTAAATCCCTCCTGATTATCCGGCAGTAGTTGTTGTAGTTTTGAAGTTCCCTACTTGGTCAGCAATTGCAGTAAATGAACCAGCAACTAAAGCTTCCGAGTCAGTAGCTTGTACATCGAAGCGGTCAATTACACGAATTTTAGTCGTATCAGTTTCATAAGCACCACCGCCGATATTAGTAGCAAGTAATGACATGTTTTCACGGTCAAATAAAGTAATTGCTTGTGACATATCACCATAGTAAAGTGGATAAATTGGTGCATTTGCTGTTCCGCCATTTGGAAGCCAACGATCTGCAATGACGATTACCCGTTTACCTTTAACAATATAAGTATTTGGTTTTGTTGGGTCTGGTTCAAGCAAATATTTACCTTCAGCAGTTTTTACTAAAGCGAGTTTATTAAGACCAGATTGATTTGTATAAAGGTTTGATGTTGCAATGATTGCAGGGTCGACTGCTGTATTAATCATAGTAATAACATCATCAAAATTAGTGATTGTTGCTTTTTTAGGAACTGCACCCATCAATGCAATAATTTCTTTATTACGAGAAACAACTACCTTCTTAGCGATCCAAGAAGATAACCAAGCAAGAATATTTTCGGCAGTATCTTTAAGCAAAGAATTTGTGGCTGTGATAATACCTGCATAGCGTCCAATCAAGTATTTAATGATTGTCAAACGTGGGTTATCTAGGTTTGGAATCAATCCATCTTCTGCATCCATTCTAGTCAATGGAGTAATATCTGTCCATTTTTCATATACACGGCTACCGCTTAGAGTAGTAACATTTTCAACTCTTACATATTGTTGCAATGAATCATACTGGCGAACCAAAGTATTGATTGCTGTACGAATATCTTGTGGAATAGTAAGCCCAGCAGCACTGTCGTTTCCATCAGATCCATTGTCTGTATTTGAAGATACAGTATTCATAAACGCCATAGGATTACGAACCATATTTACGAAATCTGAAACAAATTGATCTTTAAGATTATTTTCTTTTTTAGTAAGTGGCACTTTATCTTCTTCACGCATATTAACCACTTGCTCAGCTTGAGCTTCAACAAGTTGTTCTCTCAATGCGTCACGGCGAACTTTTTCATTATCACGTTTATTTTTTAATTCTGACATGGCTTCTGCTGAAAAATTATCATCGTTAAGAGCCATATTGATTTGGTCATTAAAGTCTGTGACTTTATCTCCTGAAGCAATCCATGCTTCGTTCAATTGATTTACTGTTAATTTAACTCTCATTTGAGTCTCCTTTATTTTTCTAATAAAATAGCCAACTTACGATAACGTAAATCGGCTTGTTTGTTTTCTATAATTGGTTCTTCTTTCGGAGGGTTATTCCGATTTTTGAAATTCATGAAATTCATAAATTCATTAAGTTTATCAGCAGTTGGAATATTGCCGATTGAGTTAGAAAATACTGGTTTATTAGCATCTACAAACATAATATTATCTGCAAATCCTTTATCCACTGCATCTTGAGCTGTCATCCATGTTTCGTTAGACATCAACTGCAATAAGTCAGATTGTTTCATACCAGTTTTTAATTCATAAGCTGCAGCAATAGATTGGTCAATTCCATTCAACACCTGAACTTCATGTTCTAAATCGTCAGCATTGCCTTGCGGACTACTCATTGATTTATGAATCATCAATTGAGCTGTAGGAGAAATATTTACCGTATCTCCAGCCATCGCAATTACTGAAGCTGCAGATGCTGCCAACCCTTGAATATTTACTACCACATTTTGGTTTATATTTTTAAGCACTGAGTATATCTCAGAAGCTGCAAATACATCACCACCATTTGAAGCAATATTAACTATAATCTCTTCTTCTTCAGGTGCAGAAGATAAGGATTGAGATAAGTCTTTTGGAGTATAGCAATCTAATCCAAAAAAATCGTACATCATTTTATAATCATTGCTAACAATGTCACTTTTAATTTCAATTACTGTCATCATTTACCTCCTTTCTAAGAATAATCACCATGACCACCTCCTTTCCTATGGTACTGGCTCATTACTTTGGCCAGTTGTCTTTTTATTTGTATTTTCAGGGGCTGGTAGGTCTTTAGGAATATATCCTGCTTCTTGCAAGACAAATGTAGCTTGATTTTCAGCTAATGCACCCCATCTTGTAGCAGTACTAATAGTAGATAAGTAATTATCACCAAGAGGGTCAATAGCTGGTCTCATGTTAACGCTTATTCGGTCGCTTAACTTATACTCCAATTCACTTATAGCTGGTCTTAAAAAGCGATTTAAGGCGCTTGCATATTGCCCAGTCATCATTTGGATTGATGATTGTTGATCTCCTTGACCACCAACAAAGCTGTCAGATAATCCATATACTTTGGCGTATTGTTTAGAAGTCCAATCAGTTTGTGCTAACAATTGAGCTACATTTGATTTAATTTCTAGTGCAGTAAATTCTTCAAGGTCATCTAATACTACAGGACCACCACTTCTTGAACGTTTCATAAACGAACGAGAACGAGATGCTTTATCTTTATCACTAAGAAGTCCACCACCTTTAACAGTAAGTACACCAGGAACATTTAATGAACTATTCAATGAACTAAGTGTTAATCTATCAGAGGCTCTTTGTATTTTTGATTCACGTCTCAAAGAGTAAAGTGGACTAATTCCAGTTTTACCACCATCAATTGATAGTAGTTTCATATGAATTAAATCGCTTTGAGGAGCTGAAAAAATAGGATCTATCTTAGGGTCATCAAAAGTAACGTTATAATACATTCCGTTTTCATACTCGAAATAATAAGTATTTACTTGAGATGGCCTTAAATATTCCCATTTCATATCAGCGCCATTAGCATTTCTCCAACGATAAGCGAATGCTTCGCCTCCTAAAAGCAACTGCGCAAACATTGATTGCCAAAACCCATGCTTATTAGCATTAGTACTTGGATTATCAATGATTCCTTGATTCTTTTTCTTTTCAGCATTGATTTTAACTATTGCCAAATCACTAGATAGTTGCAAGATAATAGAAAATAAGTCTGAATTTCTTAATGCTGCACGAGCTGAAACCCATTCATTATTATCACCAAGCAAACTTTCCATTATTTGCGCATCATTTCCATCTGGAAAATAGCTTTGAACACTGCCAACTTCTGGCGGATCATTTGTTTGGTTGATAAAGTTTAATATTGGCAAAATCAATCACCTCCCTTCTTTTCTATAAACTCGGAAATTAATCCTGCTAAAATAAAAACAACTGATAAAGTAACGCCACCAGCTGTTATATTCCACATAAACATTGTTACTGTTATGGTTACTGCAAAAGCAATAAACATAAGTACATCAAATATTTTCCAAATTAAAGAAAATAAGTTTTTAAAAATCTTCATCGAATCCCCAATCATCATCTATTTCATCATCAAGGTCTAACAAGCCAGATTCTTGGCTAGTAACCCATTCTTTTACTTGTTCTGGTGTCATGTGCTCAACTTGCCAACTCTTATCATTTGCCATACCATAATCCTCAAAGTGATACATCCCTTGAAATAAAGCATCAATAATCGCATCAACAACATCAATTTTTAAAGTTGCTTTTCGTTTATCTACCTGTATTCCTATTGAATCTTCACGTAAAACCGCATTTAAAAGCGATTTTTCCATGATTTTATCATCTAGCCTACTAATAGATCCCTCTACAAATAGTTTTTGTAAAAATTTTGTAGGGTCTTTCAACTCACTCGTTCTTTGACGGATAGGTTGTAAATTATAGCCCGTATTATTCATGAGCATTTGAATTACTTTTGTGATACCCATTGCATCATAACCAAAAAAGATAACATCCAATGCGTTATCTTCAATATAATTAACAATCCATTCATAAACCTCATCATCATTGATTAGGCCTTGTTGGTGGCTTGTAACTGTACAAAAACCATATTTTTCTAGTTCTCTATAATTAATACCATCTTGTTTTTCTTTAGCATCAATTGAACCTGCTCTTTGGAATGGAACAAACGAATGCTGTTCAACATGCCACTTAGGCTTTCCTTCATCATCTAAATAAGGAAAAACGAAAGCAATCGCTGTATTATCTGACATCATTGAATAGTCAATGCCTATATAACAGCGTTGCCCATGAATGCTAAATTCAGGAATAATCGCTTTTTCAACATCAGCAAGATTTAAGTAACTATCTACATCTTGTTGAAGCCACATATTAAGGTTTTTAGTTTGGAAATCGTGTAGCGTTCCTTGTAATAAGTCACTGTTTCGCTTGTCAATCAATCCTTTTAGTAAAATATCTTTTTTATCTTCCAATTCAAGAAGGGGGTTTGATTTTACCCAAGTTTCTGGCTCGAATGTTTCTGATAAATCATCTTGCGCCCATACCAAACATAAAGAAGTATCTGCTTCTCTATCCCAATCTTTCTCCATAGCTTCTTGAAGTGTCTTTTGGTCTTTTCTAAAAGGAACGCTAGGGTCTGGATAGGAAGTTGAAATTTGTACAAACTGATGATTTTTAACCAAAACTTGCCCAGAAACAATTTTAGAAATTTTTTCTCTATTAGTTACCTCTCCGATTTCATCAAAAATAGCAGTTGTAAAGTGAAAACTATCATATTGACCAGCTTCATGAGAAATAGCACGAATTTTATTATTCATTTTCTTCATGACAACTTCATCATTCAGAATAGAACGATCAGTCAACCCTGTTTCAGAAGCAATTGTTTTAAATGGTTCAATTTTTATAACTGTCTTAAGCATCGTCTTAACATATCCAAACAATTTGCTTGTCTGTTTAAAGTTTATCGAGGAAACTAAAAAGTCCTGATTTGATAAACCAAGACTTTCAAATAAAAATGAATAAACCATCAAAATTGCTAGAATATAAGTTTTACCTTGCCCACGAGATACTGATATTATAGCGACAGTAAACCTTTTTCCACCTTCGCTATTCCTCCAGCCTATCAGCATACACATAATGAATTTTTGCCAAGACATTAGCTCAGTTGGTTCGCCTGTATCAACATTCGGGACAACTGAAGCAACTTTTAGTAAATTTTTTATTTCCTTTTTAGAGTATCTGTAAGGAAAATCTTCACGCCCAATTCTTTGAAGGTCTCTTAAATGTCTAAATGCTGCTAATTTTGTTAGATATCCAGATTTTGTTATACCGTCTAATACTGCGAATGCATATCTTGTGCCAGGGTCTCTATATTTAGCACGTATTCCTGAAAAATCAATACTATGATAAGCTCCTAAGACGTTGTGGTCCTGCGTTAAATCAACTTTAAATTCAATGATAAGATTATTCATTATTTTTGTAGGAGCTAACTCAGTAATCATCGTCATCACCTCCATCAAAGAATGCCTTCATCTTATCTTTAGTGCTTTTTTCATTTGTATCTTGCATGTTAAGATCTATCAATTCAGAACGTGATTTTGGAGATAACCCTAACTCAGAACCAATTTTTGTAAGATTTTTTATTGCATCTGAGTAAATTTGAGTCATTGGATTACGTTTGAAACCTTGAAATTGTCGGTCAATAATTTCACCAGTCATATCTTGAACTGGTTTATAAATTTCTTGAACCTCACCATGTTTTTTTAGATGTTCATATGAATTTCTATAAATTTCATACTGAGTACAGTACATTTCAACTAAAAACGAATCAATCTTATCAACTGGCTTTTGTTCCTCAAGAAAGGGAACAGTTTTACGCCAACAAGCACTTGCGAGAGGAGAAAGGTGCTTAGGTGCACGATAGGACAACTTCCCATCATTACTGTCTTTGAACTTCTTAGCTGTCATTTTTTCTCCTTTCTTTTAGTGTTTTGACCCCCCCTATATAAAAATTTTCAAAATTGGGTTTTCACGCATGATGATACCTATGTGTGTGGTTTCCCTATGAAAAGATACGGGGGAGGGTTATTAAAAATTATCGAATATTTTTTTGAAAATCTGGTAAGTCTTTTACATTTCTGATAGGGATAGCATTCTTTAACTTATTGCCCATTCCAGTTCCATAATAAAGTTGTTCCCATTTTGTCTTAGCTGTGTGGCATTTGCTACAAGCTATTGCAATGTTAGCTAAGTTAGTCCTATTCTCAGGCTCTACCTCATAAGGGACAATGTGGTCTCCGATGTTACCAGTTCTTACTCGCTTATGATTCAAACAATACTGACATAAATAGTTGTCACGTCTGAGTGCAATCTTTCTTATTGAGCGCCATTGTTTGCCTTGATAGAACTTATGTTGCTCTGCTTTAAATGGGTTTTTACTTCTCATTCGATCATAATCTTTGTATCGTTTACTATTATCAGTACGATTAGCCCATCGTTCTCTGCTTGCTTGATATGCTGCTTCTTTATCAGCGTGCTTAGTACAATAGTGCAGTGGTCTAATAACTACAGCGTGGCAGTTAGGCTCACGACAGCGTCCAGTCATTGGCAAGATAGCATCTCCTCTCATCAACAATAAAAGGCTGCCCATTGGACAACCTGTAATAAAATATAATTCAGGATAACGGGATTGAACCGTTCTATTCTAGCTTATGAAACTAGCGTGACGCCTTGCCACCCATCCTGTTTGAAGCGAAGTTTTACATACTATCAAATGGAAGTCCTCGCAAACCATTTAATACTGAACTCCTAGCTTTGAAGCCCACAATAGCAAGATAGAGGCTCGAACTCTATAACTTCTAATAGCGAAGTCGTTTCTATTCCTTGCTTACCCACTAAGCTGCTGAAAAACATTGGAAACCCATTTAACTTGCAATCCTTACGCAAGCACTTAGCTATAAACGTTTAATAGCAAGTCAGGGAGTCGAACCCTAACAAGCTTAGAAGTATATCCAACCGAACGAATTACATTTTGTTTGCTTTCGCTGATAACTTCATGCTACCATTATCGCATGTAAATCAGGAAATAAATGGGTTAAAAACGGGTCAAAAACGGAACGCAAAATCAGTCCAAAGTATTTCTCCATAATCCATCCCTCAATGTTTTCTTAAATGATACGTATTGTTTTCTTGCAGCGTCTTCATCTAAGCAAACTCTTATTCCCACTTTATACCAAGATAACCGATGTTTAAATCTAGCGATAATAACATCCTTTACAATTGTTCCATGAATAACTTCCATTAATTCGTCAAGCGTTTGTTTCTGGTCATTAAGTCTACCAAGTTCTTTGTCAGCTTCTTTAATCAAATAGTTGCGCTCTTGTGGTGCAGTGTTTGAACTACTCCCACCACTTCCGATTCTTTCCTCATGTTTCTCACGAGTGATCCATCGTTCTCTTGAATTAATTTTAACTTGAAGCATTCCAGTCATGTAGTCACTTAATAACAAATCTAATCTATCCGCCATTTAAAAGATTCCTCCGTCTGTGGTATAATAGTATTAGATACAATCATGCCGAAGCCCATTGCCGTGGGCTTTTTTTGATGTTATTTTTTATTTTTCAATTTATTAGCAGCATTATTTAAAAATTCAACTATCTTTTCTGTACCCCATTCATGCAATTCTATTTTTTCAACGCAATCTTCCAAAATGCTTGATATTGTTTTAGCTGCTATTTCTTTCGTTTGTTTCAGATAAATCAAAAACATCGCTATCGCTCCAATTAATAAGCCTAAAATAAATGTAATCATTTATTCAACCTCGATTCCAAGTTCTTTAGCCAACTCATGGATAAGAGCTGTATTATCTTCAATGTTTTGTTCCAGCAAAGGGATGAGTGTTGCAACACTAACGTTAAAAGAACATGGTGTAAATCCACTTAAATTTAATCCGACTTTATCAGTCAAAAGAGCATCACTCTTTTTATAATGTTCTAAAGCATTTTTCTGATTTTTAACATAATAGATTAAGCTTTCAAGTCTTTCAATTTTAATTTTGGTTTCAACAATTTGCTCTGAAAAATCAACAGTAATTTCTTGTGGTATCATTTCTCCTCCAGTTGAGTTTAGCGAGTTCCTAGCTCAGTATGTGATATAATGTAACTGACCAAAAATATTTAAAAATATTATAATAAGTTGT
>CALHBZ010000060.1 GCA_937930605.1 Streptococcus oralis | reverse complement strand
ACTCTTACCACTCGAAGCTGGACCATCGATAGCAATTTGAATTGTCTTCATGACCTGCTCCTATCTTGTTTTAATCACATCACCTGGGTTAGCAAACCAAGAGCCAGATGACATATGAGAAGGATTCAAAGCTTCCAACTGGGCAATAGAAATTCCTGCACGTTGTGCAAGAGCTGCTTCACCCTCTCCTGGATGAACAGTAATTGTTCCTTCACCGTCGGTATGCTCTTCAGAGCTACTTTCTGACGGAGTTGTTTCAGAAGAAGATGTTTCTTCTACCTTGCTGCTTGACGATGAAGACTCTTCCACTTTTGAAGTGGAGCTGCTAGCAGGTGCTGAAGGATCATAAAAATCCTTCAAGGCAGCTGTGCGGTTGCTTCCTCCAGTAGAAAGGTAAATCAATACGACAACCATTGCTACAACGATTACAAAGAAGAGGCTAGCTAGGACTGTCAAGACACGATTGGCAACAACGCCTTTCCCCTTTTGTTTACGGCGACGACGATCTGTTCTTGATTCTTCCTCATTGTTTTCATAAATATCTTCTTGCCATGGTTCTTTTTCCATACCTTACTCCTTGTATTTTTTAAACTTTCTTATTACAATATAAATATGAAACTCACACTTATACCTGAACGATGCATCGCCTGTGGGCTTTGCCAAACCTATTCTGAACTCTTCGATTACCACGATAATGGAATCGTTCGATTTTACGATGATCCAGTTGAATTGCAAAGAGAAATCGCTGAGTCTAGCGATGTTCTGGAGGCCATCAAAAATTGTCCTACACGTGCACTTCTAAAAGATCCGTCATAGTTTAAAAGGGAGACCGATTTTGTAAATTCTTTTTATCACTTTAACCCCTTCATCTACTAGTTTAGCATATTTCTAGGTAAAATTATAGTCCTTTTCGCTTATTTTTTCCTTCGAAAATAGAAAGATCACTTTTTTCTTTGATGAGGTAGAGTGGTCTTTTTTTGGTCTCTAAATAAATCTTACTGATATACTTACCCAGAATCCCAATGGTCAGGAGTTGAATCCCTCCAAGAAAGAGAATCACAGCCATCAGAGAGGTCCAGCCAGATGTCGGATTCCCCAAGATAAGGGTCCGAAACACCACAAAAACAGTCATCATAAAAGAAATAAAACAAGATAGGAGTCCCGCTACAAAGGCTATACTCAAGGGAAAATCTGAAAAGTTGAGAATCCCTTCAATCGAGTAGAAAAAGAGCTGCCTAAAACTCCAACTGGTCTTGCCAGCCTGTCTTTCGACATTTGGATAGTCCAGATAGTGCGTTCGAAAACCAACCCAGGCAAAGAGTCCCTTAGAAAAACGATTGGACTCGGTCAAGGCTAAAATAGCATCCACCACAGATCTTCTCATCATCCGAAAATCACGGACACCCGAGGGCAAAGCTACTGGGCTAATTTTTTGCATGAGGCGGTAAAAGAGGTCGGCACAGAAACTGCGGAAAAATGGTTCTCCCTCCCGACTAATTCTCCGTGTCCCAACACAGTCCAAGTCTGCATTTTGATCTAGTAAGGCTTTCATTTCAAGTAGCATACTAGGAGGATCCTGGAGGTCTGCATCCATCACGACCACCAGGTCTCCAGTCGCATGCTGTAAGCCTGCATACAGAGCTGCTTCTTTCCCAAAATTTCGCGAGAAAGAAATATAATGCACCGCAGGATTTTGCACCCGATAGGCCTTCAAAAGCTCCAAGGTTCCATCGCTTGAGCCATCATCCACAAAGACATACTCAATCTCTGCTCCCAATTCTGGAAGCAGTGCTTCAACAGACTGATAAAAAAGAGGAAGTACTTCCTCTTCGTTTAAACAAGGGACAATGATCGAAATCATCATCTTAGTCTTCAAATCCATTTGGATGCTTGCTTTGCCAACGCCATGCATCTTCACACATTTGAGTGATGTCGAGTTCAGCTTCCCAGCCCAGTTCTGCCTTGGCTTTTGCAGGGTCTGAGTAGCAGGCGGCGATATCACCTGGGCGACGGTCTACGATGCGGTACGGAATGGGACGGCCTACCGCTTTTTCCATATTTTGGATAATTTCAAGAACTGAATAGCCTTTACCTGTTCCAAGGTTGTAAATATTAAGGCCTGAACCTTTTTGGATTTTTTTCAGTGCTGCAACGTGACCTTTGGCCAAATCGACAACGTGGATATAGTCACGAACACCAGTTCCATCTTCCGTATCGTAATCATCTCCAAACACTTGCACTTGCTCTAGTTTGCCCACTGCTACTTGTGAAACATAAGGTAAGAGATTGTTTGGAATGCCATTAGGATTTTCTCCCAAATCTCCACTTTCATGCGCTCCGATTGGGTTAAAGTAACGAAGCAAGACCACATTCCATTCTGAGTCTGCCTTGTAGATATCGGTCAAAATTTCCTCTAGCATGAGCTTGGTGCGACCGTATGGATTGGTCACTGAAAGCGGGAAATCTTCTAAGATTGGAACTGTATGAGGATCTCCGTAAACTGTCGCCGAAGAACTGAAGATGATGTTCTTACAGTTGTTTTCTTCCATAGCTTTCAAAAGGCTGACAGTTCCTGCGATATTATTGTCATAATAGGCAAGAGGGATACGTGTTGATTCACCAACAGCCTTCAAACCAGCAAAGTGAATGACACCAGTCGGCTCTTCCTGCTTGAAAATATCTCTGAGGGTATCTGTGTCACGGATATCTGCCTCATAGAAAGGAATCTCAACTCCTGTAATTTTTTCAACAACTTCTAAACTCTTACGATTGCTGTTAACAAGATTATCCACCACAACGACTTGATGACCTGCTTGGATCAACTCAATAACAGTATGGGTTCCGATAAACCCAGCACCGCCAGTTACCAAAATCTTTTCTTGCATCTTTTTTCCTCGATTCTCGGATTATTTTTTCTTATTTTATCATTTTTGATAGGGAATGTCATTTGCCATCCTAGACTACCTGTTAAAATTTCAGTAAAATCTTATTCACTTTTTACTCGTTTGACATAGTTTGCAATTAGATAGGCTGCAGGGTCCAGGGTTAACTCCTTTTCTTGAGCTAGTTGAGCTAAGTGGTAACCAATGATAGGACCAGTTGTGAGGCCTGAGGAACCTAGTCCACTAGCTGCATAGACACCTTCTAAGTTTGGAACTTTCCCAAAAAATGGAGAAAAATCACTGGTATAGGCACGGATTCCTACTCGCTCACCTCTTATAGTAGCTTCAGCCAAGGCTGGGTAGGATGGCAAGGCTGCTTCCTCCATTTGTTGGAGCAAGGTTTCATCTACCGTCAAGTCAAATCCCATATCATTTTCATGGGTAGCTCCTAGGGACAATTTCCCACCTGCAAAAGGAATCAAATCCCACTCCCCTTCTGGCATGACAACAGGGTAAGTTTCCATATCTTTGGAAATCTGATAATCTCGTAGTTGTCCTTTTTGAGGATGAACATCGACTTCATATCCTAAAGGCTCCAAAATGTGCCCCAACCAAGCTCCCGTCGCCAAA
>CALHBZ010000059.1 GCA_937930605.1 Streptococcus oralis | reverse complement strand
AAATCAAAGCTAAATTGGAAGAAGCTGGAGCTTCAGTTACTCTTAAATAATAGAGTATCGCAATTTGATTGCGGAAGCCTAGTAAATTAAGGTTTTAGAATTGCTTAGAGCGATTAATAATCGGAGGAATGATTTCATTCCCCACCAAAACTCCACCAAGATTAAATCTTGGTGGGGTTTTATTTTTTGTAAAAAATCATGGTATAATAAAGAAAAAAAGAATATTTGGGTAAGGGTACCCTTAGTGTATTACATAGTAATACACTAAGGGTACCCTTAGTGTATTACATAGTAATACACTAACACCATCAGTCATCCCTTACCTTTGAGGAGAAAGGTAACTAAGATGACTTTTGATAACCTAGTACATCGGATTAATGAGCTTGCTGAAACGCAACGTGATAGAGGAACATACTTTGAGTATTTAGCACGTGCCTATTTTCAAAATGAACCAACATACCAGAATGAGTTTAAGAATGTATGGATGCTAGCAGATGTTCCAGAGGAATTTGGAGTACCTAAAGTTGATCTTGGAGTAGATTTAGTTGCTGAAAAATTTACTGGTGAATTAGTAGCGATTCAGGCAAAATTCTATAAACATACTATCCAAAAATCTAATATTGATTCTTTTTTAGGGGAACTTGGAAAAGACTATTACGAATCAGGTATTATCGTTGCTTCTACTGATAGATGGGGCAAAAATGCTGAGAAAGCTCTGGCAGACCGAAGCGATGTTATTCGTATTGGGCTTTCAGATCTTAGAAATTCTCAAATTGATTGGACAAAATTCTCTTTTGAATCACCAGAAGTAGTAACTGTAAAAGCTAAAAAGGGATTAAGATACTATCAAAAGAATGCTATTGACTCTGCATTGAATCACTTTAGAAAAAATGATCGTGGACAGCTAATCATGGCTCCAGGAACAGGCAAGACTTTTACAAGTTTAAAAATTGCTGAAGCAATGGCGAGAGAGGCTTCTAAGGAACAATACACTATTCTTTATCTGGTACCTAGTATTCAACTACTTACGCAAACCTTGAGAGGGTGGAATAATGATACGGAAATGACAATGTCTTCTATGGCAGTTACTAGTGATAGAAATGCTAGTCGTGGCAGTGTCAAGCAAGACGAGTCCAATATAACAATTAAAGCTAGTGATATTGGTTATCCAGCAACAACCTCATCAAAAAAAGTTATTGAGAATTATCTAGAATTAATGACAAGACCCAAAAAAGAACTATTAGTGGTTTTTGGAACTTATCAGTCAATTGATGTTCTTGGTGAAGCACAAAAGGATGGTTTCCCAGAGTTTGATTTAATTATCGCTGATGAAGCTCACCGTACTACAGGTGCAAAAGCTCTTGGTGATGAAGCATCAGCGTTTACAAAAGTACATAGTGATCTAAATGTAAAGGGGACAAAACGCCTTTACCAAACAGCAACACCGAAATTATATGGTACTGATGCTAAGAAAAAAGCAGAAGAAAATTCAATCATTATTTCTAGTATGGATGATGAAAGCCTATATGGTAGTGTGTTCTATCGTTTAGGTTTTGGAGATGCTATTAGTCATGACATTCTTACTGATTATAAACTGATGGTTTTGGCAGTTGATGAAACAGTTGTTCAGAAAGACATGCAAAAATCTCTTGCTGATTCAGAGAATGGGCTGAATATTGATGATGTGGGGCGTATCATTGGTGTTTGGAATGGAATGATTAAGCGAGAAAGTTTTTCGGACAAAGTTTCTGGAGAACCAATGAAAAGAGCTATAGCCTTCTCACGAACCATTGAAGATAGCAAGCGCCTATCACAACAGTTTGAGAATGTTGTTAATGACTATCTAAATAGTGATGAAGGTTATTCTGTAAATGTTCGTCACGTAGATGGTAGTATGAATGCTCTTGAAAAAAATGAAGCATTAGATTGGTTAGCAAGTGATGATATACCAGAAGATTCCGCACGTATTTTATCAAATGTTCGCTTCCTGACAGAAGGAATTGATGTTCCTAACCTAGATGCTATTATTTTCCTGTCTCCTCGAAAATCCCAAGTGGATATTGTTCAGGCTGTCGGTCGAATCATTCGTAAATTTGAAGGTAAAGATTATGGCTACATTATTTTACCTATTGTAGTTCCTGAGGGGGCAACGCCAGAATCAATTTTAGACAATAATAAAACATACGATGTTATCTGGCAGGTGTTAAACGCCTTGCGTTCAGTTGATGAACGCTTTGAAGCAACTATTAATAAACTGGAATTAAACAAACAGAAGCCTAAAAATATCCAAGTTATTGGAGTGGGTGCGGCACCAGACGACCCTAATTTTAATGATGGTTATGTGAAAGAGCCGACAGTGGCTTATCAGACAGAATTAGAACTAGACTGGGAAGCTGTCGAAGGGGCAATCTATGGTAAAATTGTCCAAAAGGTCGGTGATA
>CALHBZ010000058.1 GCA_937930605.1 Streptococcus oralis | reverse complement strand
ATAAGGCTATCGACCTTGTCGATGTAACGGCGGCTCACTTGGCAGCTCAACATCCAGTAACAGATGTTCATGCTGTTGAACGTGAAATTGAGGCAGAAAAAGACAAGCAAGAAAAAGCAGTTGAAGCAGAAGACTTTGAAGCAGCTCTTAATGCCAAAACTCGCATTGCAGAATTGGAGAAAAAAGTCGAAAACCACACAGAAGATATGAAAGTGACTGCCACTGTCAATGATGTGGCCGAATCTGTGGAACGAATGACAGGTATTCCAGTATCACAAATGGGAGCGTCAGACATCGAACGTTTGAAAGATATGGCCCATCGTTTGGAACACAAGGTTATCGGCCAAGATAAGGCGGTAGAAGCAGTGGCTCGTGCTATCCGTCGTAACCGTGCTGGTTTTGATGAAGGCAATCGCCCGATTGGTAGCTTCCTCTTTGTGGGTCCAACTGGGGTTGGTAAGACCGAACTTGCTAAGCAATTGGCACTCGATATGTTTGGAACCAAGGATGCAATCATCCGTTTGGATATGTCTGAATACAGTGACCGCACAGCTGTATCTAAGTTAATTGGTACAACAGCCGGTTATGTGGGATATGATGACAATAGCAATACCTTGACAGAACGTGTTCGTCGCAATCCTTACTCTATCATTCTCTTGGACGAAATTGAAAAGGCTGATCCTCAAGTAATCACCCTTCTCCTCCAAGTCTTGGATGATGGTCGTTTGACTGATGGTCAAGGAAATACAGTGAACTTCAAGAACACTGTTATTATCGCAACATCAAATGCTGGATTTGGCTATGAAGCTAACTTGACAGAAGATGCGGACAAACCAGAGTTGATGGATCGCTTGAAACCATTCTTCCGTCCAGAGTTCCTTAACCGCTTTAATGCAGTTATCGAGTTCTCACACTTGAATAAGGAAGACCTTTCTAAGATTGTGGACTTGATGTTGGCTGAAGTCAACCAAACCTTGGCTAAGAAAGGAATCGACCTTGAAGTTAGCCAAGCAGCTAAGGACTTTATTACAGAAGAAGGCTATGACGAAGTTATGGGTGTTCGTCCTCTCCGTCGTGTAGTTGAACAACAAATTCGTGATAAGGTGACAGACTTCCACTTGGATCACCTAGATGCCAAACATCTGGAAGCAGACATGGAAGACGGAGTCTTGGTCATTCGCGAGAAAGCCTAAATCAAGATTTTGAGAATAAAAAAAAAGAAGGAACTAGCTAAAAAGCTGGTTCCTTTTGTGTTTAGATGACATGACGCTCAAAGGCATCATCTGAAATTCCTTGTTCCAGAATAAGTTTAGCCCATTCTTTAGCAGAAAAGAGGCTATGGTCCTTGTAGTTTCCGCAAGATTCGATGGTTGTTCCAGGGACATCTTCCCAAGTAGTAGTCTCAGCAATTTCCTTGAGCGAGTCCTTGATTACGGTCGCAATTTCAGCACTGGTGTGACGTCCCCACATAATCATGTGGAAACCAGTACGGCAACCAAAGGGCGAACAGTCAATCATGCCGTCAATGCGGGTACGGATGAGTTTGGCCAAGAGGTGCTCGATAGTGTGAAGGCCAGCGGTAGGGATAGAGTCTTCATTTGGTTGCACCAAGCGAATATCAAAGTTGGAGATGATGTCTCCCTTAGGGCCTGTTTCTTCCCCAATTAAGCGAACATAGGGTGCTTTAACAATAGTGTGGTCAAGTTCAAAACTTTCAACAATAACTTCTTTTGACATGGTAGTTCCTTTCAGTTTTCTTCTTTCATTATATCATAAAGCCTACTCTTGATGGAGTTTGATAAATGACTTTTTGGTACTAGAATGATAATAAAGTATCCATACATAAACCTCAGAATTATAAAGAAAGAATGGAGAGAAGAATACCTCGTGAAAGAAAAGTTTAGTTTTTTCTAGTGGAACTAAGGTGATTTTTGAAAAGTGGATCAACTTTTTCTGAAATTTCTGTTTAATCTCTGAACTAATTCTGAACTAGATTGGATATACTGGAGAAAATAAAGATAAAGGAGTTCGTTATGGAACATATGGTAAAAATAGAAGGAGTCTGCAAAAAGCAGGGCGGCAAGCAGATTTTAGAAGATATTTCTTTTACAGCTAGAAGCGGTCGGATTACAGC